>CAMHFM010000011.1 GCA_946184595.1 uncultured Azospirillum sp. | reverse complement strand
TATCTCTTCTTCAAAACTTATTTACGTTACCACAAATCTTTTGATAATGAAAAAATAAATAAAAACCTTTTGTGGATAATTACGACCCTAGAAAATTTTTGTTTCTGCAATTGATCTTTATTGAGCATTTTGGTGTTAAGTATACATAACATAAAGCAAGCTAAAATCGTCTATATTGACTCTCAAAAATTAATCGCTAATAATTATGTTATTACAAATACTTTGAAGAAGGATGTCCCATGAAAAAATTTCTAACAGCTTTATTAATATTAATCTGTACTTCATTACCTGTAATGGCTGATACAATTTCTGAAGATAAATCTGACTTTGCTGAAATCAGTTCAGTTATTGACGATGCCGCTTTTGATATTCGTTATTATTCAGCAAACAATTTTACCGGTCATAAAATTGACGGATATAAAGCCCCAAAAGCATATATGACTAAAAAAGCTTTAGCTGCTTTAGCAAAAGCGGCTGAAGATTTGCGCGGTCAGGGTTATCGTTTATTGATATGGGATTCATATCGTCCGCAAAAAGCCGTTGATGATTTTGTCAGATGGATTAATGATCCTGTTAATATGGGTGATAAAAGCTTTTATCCTGATTTGCTAAAATCAGATTTGCTTGAGGGAAAATACATTATGGCAAAATCCGGACACACCAGAGGTAGCACCGTTGATTTAACAATTATCAAGAAAGATGGTGGTTTTGTTGATATGGGAGGAACTTTTGATTTGTTCAGCGAAATTTCACACCCTGACTATCAATACTTAACGGATCCACAGAAAAATAATCGTAAAATTTTGCACGATGCCATGATTAAAGCTGGCTTTAATGCTTTAGATTCCGAATGGTGGCATTTTACATTAAAAGACGAGCCTTATCCAGATACATATTTCAACTTTGATGTTGAATAAAATTTTTGATTATTAAAACATTGAACCGTTCCATCCCCAAAGGTCTACAGGATGGTAGGTTACATAAACATTTGCACCGTCAATGCCGAAATCATTTTGCAAGATGGTGCAAATGTCTTTGGTTAATCCCTGACAAGCGGAGCGAGAAGCTGATCCCAACAAGCGAATGGCTATGTAGGCTCCTTTAGCAACTTTATTTTCTGCCATATAGAGCGTTTTTCCATCTTCAATATTTGTCATAATATAGGGTTTAGGTTTACCAAAGGCATTGGAAACAACATTAACCAGCTTTTTTTCCAAATCATCTCTCTGATTATCATCTAAGGTAACACTTATTTTTGCTTCAATATACGGCATTTCAATTCTCCTAAAATATTGCAGAATATGTTTCATAGGATAATAAACTTTGTTTAGAATATGGTCAAGATTTTGAAATTATAAAGATGGAATAGTTTTAAATTTCTTGCAAAGTTTACGAATATTTTTTAAGCTCGTTTGGGTTTAAGGAAAAAGTTATGATTAAAGTTTTGTTTGTATGTTTGGGGAATATTTGCCGGTCGCCGATGGCGCAGTTTGTGTTTAAGCAAATGGTTGAAGAACGCGGTTTAGCTGACCGGTTTGAAATTGATTCTGCGGCGACAGAAAGCTACAACGAGATGTGTCATGCCGGCATTCATCATGGCACGCGCGAGATGTTGAAATCCATGCATGTGCCGTTTGAGGAGCATTATTCCCGCCGCATTCGTCCGCGCGATTATGCTTATTATGACTATATTTTGGCGATGGACGACAGCAACATTGAGGACATTCAATCGCTCGTCGGTCCGGATACGGAAAACAAAATCCATCGCTTGCTTGATTATACGAATAATCCGCGCAATATTCGTGATCCTTGGTATACTGGAAATTTTGACGAGAGCTACTGGGATATTTACGAGGGCTGTCAGGCGTTTTTAGATTCACTTGATTTGCGGGCTTGATACTCAACTTTCAATTCATTTTGGCATTGTTTGTAGCGGGCGGTCATTTGTTCGAGTTTGAATTGTAAACGGTTGAGGCGGTCGCGTGGTCTTGTCGGTAGAGGGTTGCCTTAGGCCTTTTTTAGTAAGGTTTCGATTTGAGTTAAAGTTCGGCCGGCGTGATAATAAACCATCACAAAGTTTGTCCGGTTGCTTGGCTTAATATCCTCGTATTTGCGCATTTTCATAATTCAACTCCCATGTAACGGCAGTAGGAAGAACCGGACGGGTCAACATAAAGTGTCGGCTTGCCGGGGCATTGTAAGGCAACCACTTGGCGGTGTTTTTCATCATAACCGCCTTTGCCGGATAAAAAGATGTAATCGTCAAGTGGCGCTCGGCACACTGCATCATATCAGACCGGAGGCAGGTTCACCGTTTCTGCCACCGTCACTTCTTCGGCTTGATTGTTATAGCGCTGGCATAATTCCATTACTTCGTCGATATCTGAGGGTTTCCTGACCATATAAATTTTAACTGTTTTCATTGTATTTCCTTTCGTTTGATACAATGAATGCTTGGAAATTCTTTATTTTCCAGTAAATTAGATACTTTTCCGCCGTTTTCTTGCTCATCGAGCAAAATCAGCACCGGCGAGGAAAGTATTTCAATCAAAGTCTCAAAAACGTTGTCTGTATCCATTGTTTTTTCCTTTCAATAGACAACACCTGAGGTTTTCTAAAAATCGTTCGGAGTAATTTGAAAAAAATTTTAAATAACAAAAAAGCCGAGCGGTTAAACTCGGCTTGTTTGTTGCATTTCCCTTAAATATTCATCTCTACCAATCTTTTACCTAAATCGTAGGCTTTTGCTAAATCTTTCGGAAATTGATTATCACGAACTTCTGCTTTATGGGCTTCATCAAACATATTGCAATTATACTTTGAATAATCATTAAATTGGTAAGTATCACACACATAAAGCGTTTCTGCATAACCGTAAACCATCTTAAATCCTAATTCGTTAGCATTTAATACGCTATCCATACTATATTGTTTCATTTGTTCTGTTGTAGCGTTCATTGTAAATATGAGCCCAACAGGAATATTCCGTTTTAGATTCAGCATCGGATGACCTTTTTCATCCAACATATACGTTCCGCCTGCAAAAAGCATTCTTTCTGCCAAGTTCCGAAACATTCCTGTCGGATAAAAATCATATACTGGGCTTCCCATAATAACGGCATCCGCATTTACAATTTTTTCCAAAACAGGTCTTAATTCATCACGCAAAGCGCATAATCCGCCTAAATCCATTCCTTTTCGTTTGCAAGCAAAACAACTCATACAGCCTTTGAAATTCAAATCAACCAAATTAAAATATTCAATCTCTGCACCTGCGGCTTCTGCTCCTTTTTGTGCTTCCTTTAAAACTTTGGCCGTATTAAAATTCTTTCTTGGACTTCCGTTGATAATGATTACTTTTTTCATTGTTTTAGCCTTTAGTCTGCCGGTTTCCAGCCCAAAAAGCGTTTTTGCTCTTCTAATGTGGCGTTATAATAGCGTTGACCATTATCAAGTTTGGCAATTTCTTGCATATCCTCGGCAGTCAATGCAAAATCAAAAATGTCAAAATTCTCTTTTATATGCGCCGGATTGGTTGACTTCGGAAATACCGAGTTTCCTTCTTCAATATGCCAACGGAGAATAATTTGTGCCGGTGTTTTATTGTATTTTGTTGCCAATGCTTTTAAAACAGGCTCGTTTAACAACTTTGTATCGCCGTGTCCGAGCGGATACCAACTCTCCAAAATTGTTCCGAATTCCGCCATACGCTTTTTTAATTCATGCTGCGGAAAATACGGATGACATTCCACTTGGATAGCCGCCGGCTTAATTGTTGCATGGAAAAGCAATTCTTCCAAATTTTCACTGAAATTACTGATACCGATGGATTTTACTTTTCCGGCTTTAACTGCTTTTTCCATATCTTTCCATGCACCGATATAATCGCCGACTTGCTGATGCAATAGCAATAAATCAATATAATCGGTTTGCAAGCGTTTAAGCATCTTATCAATGGCTTCTATAGTCTTGCCTTCGCCATATTCGCTTGGCCAGAGTTTAGTGGTAATCCAAATCTCATCACGTTTCAAACCGCTTTGCTTGACAGCTTCGCCTACACCTCGTTCATTTTGATAAGCGTGTGCCGTATCAATATGGCGATAACCGAGCTTAAAAGCGTTTAAGCAGGCTTCTATGGTATCCTTACCGTCCGGAACCAGATAGACACCTAAGCCAAATTGCGGCATTTTCAATCCGTTATTTAATGTTAAATAAGTTTGTGTCATTGATTATCTCCTTTTTTAATGTCATCAATTTGAATTTGATACAATCTTTCGGGCAGTTGCTCACACATTGCATACAGTTGATGCAATTCGGATGGCGCACAAAATTCGTGCTTTCTACCGGTATGTTCATCGGGCATACTTTATCGCATAGGTGGCAATGAATGCACTTATTTTCATCTCGGGCAATTCCGAATGGTCGTAAAACGCTCCAAACACCCAGAGATGCCCCCTTTACGCAGAAATAATTGCAGAATGGTCTATCGGTAAATAATGATGCCGCCAAAAAAGCAACCATAACCGAGCCGTTTATCCAATCCCAAAGCCCAACCATAACGCTGTGCGAGAAAAAGAAACGGCTGTTCAAAAAATAAAACACAATATTCATGGTGCTTAAGCCATACAAGAAATAGCGCAAAAGCTGAACAGATTGCTGATATTTTACCGGCAACTTAAAGCGCGGCAAATGTATCTTTTTTGCTATCCAGCCAATCCAATCCTGCAAAGAGCCGAACGGGCATATCCAACCGCAAAAGAATACGCCGACAAACAGAATTGAAATCCAAATCTTTTGCCCGACATTGTCTGCTATCGGCAGGAAGGGCAATACCAGTCCAGCCATAAAACCGATTTGTATTAAGAAACGTATAGGTTGTATATATTTCTTCATTTAAAATCCTAATTTATTGAGCCAGTTTAAGACATTTTCTTTTGCCTGTTCGCGTTCGTTTTGCGCAACGTGTCCGTAAATTGCCAGGCCGTCAAGCATTTCAGCTCCGGTGGCTGTTTTTATCTTGCTTGGAATTGAAGATAATCCGCTTCCCTCGTGAGTTACAAACGGCGCAACAATTTTACCGCTCCAATCGTTTGCTTCCATAAAGGTGTAAAGTGCCATTGGCATATCACTCCACCAGTTTGGGCTACCGATAAACACCACATCATAATCAGCGAAATTTGTTACATTTTCAGCAATTTCCGGTCTGGCGTTTGCTTTCTTTTCGGAAAGCGCAACTTCGGTCAAAGCCTTATAAGCCGCCGGATATGTATCATTTTTGAGCTTAACTTCAAACAAGTCACCTTTTGTTTTATCAGCTATCATCTTGGCGATAATTGCCGTATTGCCTTCAGTAATGTTGCCGACACTATATTGCTCGCCGGTTCTTGAAAAATAAACCACTAATACTTTTTTACCTGTCATGTTAATTTCCTTCGCTGTTGCTTTGTTAATGCCAAAAAATGCTAATCCTGCTAAAATGATTGATAGTATTTTCTTCATTATATTCTCCTTATTTCAGCTTGTTATATTCTTCATCGGTTACCGGCTCAAGCCATTCGTTAGAGCCACCTTCTGATGGTACTTCTACGGCAATATGCGTAAACCAACTGTCTTTAGCTGCGCCGTGCCAATGCTTAACTTCTGCCGGAATATTAACCACATCACCTGCCTTTAATTCACGAGGTTCTTCGCCCCAAGCCTGATACCAACCACGACCTGCAGTTACGAGCAAAATTTGTCCGCCTTTGTGATGAATATGCCAGTTATTGCGACATTTTGGCTCAAATGTTACATTATACATCGGCACACCATTTTCGGTTGTAATCGGGTTCAGATAACTTTTCCCTGTGAAGTATTTGCCATAGGGATTTTCTTCTCCAAAGCCAAACAACAGACTGTCATTTCCTGTTTTGTCAGCAATTGTTTTGATTTGAGCCACTTCTTCATCTGTCAAACCATTATGTTTCCCAATATTGATATGGGCATCCAATTGACTTTCCACACCATCTCGGGCGGCAAGCATCGCAATTGTTGCCAATTCACGAGTTTTCCAATCCACATTATCTCTGGCAAAGATATCTCCAAATAAGTGGGCTTTCAGGTATTCATCAATAGCAGGAGCAAAATCAAACAGTTTTCCTTTAACCTCTGTTCCCACCAGTTTGGTTTGATTTTCTGTGCCATAAGTCAAAGCATTTCCTGCAGGTTTTGCAGAAGGCTCCTTGCCTAATGCATCTTTGTTGCCACGTTCTTCCACCACTTGCATTAAAGTGGAAAGTGCATTTAAAGAACGTGGAAATCCGCAATAAGCATAAGATTGCACCAAGATTTCTTTGAAAGTATTAACAGGAACTTTATTATCAAGTCCTTTGATAAGGGCTTTTTTTAATCCTTCTTGGTTGCCTCTGGCCGCATAGGCCGCCACTTCTGCAATAGATTCTTGTTCCACATTTAAAGTTTTTGCCATTGTTTGCCCTCCCGTCAAAAGTACTGTTGTCATTAAGATGATTGATAAAAACCTTTTCATATTTCCTCCCGATTATTTCCTGATAAAGTTTTGATCTTGTTCTGGGATTGTATTATCCTCAATAAAGCGTTCCACACGCATATGCAGGTTATACTTGTTGCGCAGTTCGGCAATTTTGTTCATCATTGGCGTTGCGTGGTGTTTATCTATGGCTTCTTGGCTTTCCCAGCTGTCAATTAAAAGCACTGTTTCCGGATCATTTTTTGGATAAAAGTATTCATATTTTTTATTACCTTCTTCAGCACGAATAGCTGCAACTGTTCCACTTTGTTCCATTTCCTCGGCGAACTTACGAGCATTGCCATTTTCACCCGTATAATAGATATTGACTGTAATCGCCATCGCTTGACCTCCGATTAAAAGAATTGTTGAAAAAATAAGAAATAAAAACTTTTTTATCATTTCATTTCCCTTTTCTTATATTGATGATAACAAACTCGGATTTTGTTCCTGTTTTGAACTTAATTGCCCAATCGGATATACCAGAAGTTACGATAAAATCGCTATCTTGGCGTTTTTCATGACCGTAAACCAAATCGTTAGCTTTAATCCATTTTCCGACTTGATTAAACGGAAACAGTTGTCCGCCGTGCGTATGTCCGCTTAAGACCAAATCAACCTTTGCATCGGCTTCTTTGTTATATTCCACCGGTTGATGGTCTAAAACAATCATATATTTGCTTTTATCTAAATCCTTGGTAAGTTCTTCTATTGATTTACGATGTCCGCCTTGCTCGTGCTGAACCGAATAATCTCTGCGCCCGATGACATAAAATGAACTATCTACCAAAATGCTCTCATCTTGCAGAATATTGATGCCGTTCTTTTTAAGTTCGTTAAACAAATCATCTTCCGAAAATCCACGATGTGCAGCACCGTAATAACCTTTGTCATGATTGCCGGAAACATAATAAATTCCGTGTTTTGTTTTCATTTGCCCTAAAGTTCTGGTGGCGTTTATCATTTGCTTACGAGTTGTTCCGTCATCAACATAATCGCCGGCAATGAACACTATATCCGGATTTTGTACTTGAATTGTTTCCAAATGCTTGGCAAAACCAATATCATCAAAAGTTGTTCCGATATGCGAATCAGCAAACATAGCTACTTTCAAATCCGACATTTGCTTGTTGGTCTTTAATTCATAATTGGTTTGCCATACATTGTGGTCTAAATACCAACCTACGCTTAAAGCAATGGCACTGATTACCAAAGCTATCCAACCTGCATAATAATATTCAAAAGTGATGTGTCCTAATTTTTCTATCAGCCAAAAAGCAAAATCACTGACCGCCCATATCATTGCCACATACATCACACAGACAATGGCGTTTATAAAATCAATGCAAAATGCGATAATTCCTGTCAAACCCAATGTTATCAATAATCCTAATGAGAATTGTTTGAATTTTCCCCATTCGGCAATATTTGCAAATTCTATCATGTTTGGTATTCTTGCGCTGACATAAAACAATGTTGTCACAGCGAATACAATGCTTACCCAGAATATTATAATCCACATCGTCATAGAAACAGTCCGTAAGTTAAATGTTTTTTCCTAGTTCATAGGCTTTTTTGAGTAAATCTTCACGATTTGCGGCGGATTTCGGCGCATCTATACCGCCACCAACCAAAGCTCCTGCAAAGCGAGATTGTTCAAAGCATTCTATCCAGCCTTTAAGACCATTGATTGCTCTATCTGCGGCTTTTTCAGAACTATCGTAGGCTGATGTTATTAAATAAACATCTTTGAACTTATTTTCTTGTGGGTATAACGGATTGCAACGGTCTAAAAATGTTTTGAGTTGTCCCGACATCTCGTAATAATAAATCGGCGTTGCAAAAATAATGGCATCGGCATTTTGCACTTTGCCGATTAAATCCACCATATCATCTTTTTGCACGCATTTAAGCGTTTTTTGACAACTTAAGCACCCAATGCAGAATTTAATTTCTTTTCCTTTAAGGTTGATAAATTCCACATCGTTACCGGCATCAATTGCACCTTTTTCAGCCTCGTGCGCTAAAATCTCAGAATTGCTACCGCCACGCAAGCTACTTGATACGATTAATATTTTCTTTGTCATTTTATTGTCCTTTCTATTCAAAAGTTATGATTACACTGCCTCTACCAAGTGTTTGTTCTAAATCAGTAGCATTTTCTATATGTCCGATACGTGTATATGAATATGTTGTCTTAAAATCTTTGTAAAACACGACTAAACAATCATCACCAAACAGCATAACATCGCCGGATTTAACTTGCCCAACATGTTCCGGTCTGCTCGGCAATGAGTTGTGCAAAAGGTAATACTTTTCATTACTGTTAAATTCTGACATTGTAACCGTCATTGGTAAGAGTTCTCGTAAGGCTTTTGTTGTATTATTGTCGTTCAAAACAACCGAATATTCTTTATCGCCTATCTTCATGTGCATTGTTTCCGTCTCCAAAGCTAGTGCTGTTGATGCCGATAAAATAATTACCGACACCAACAGTCTTAATATTTGTTGCAATCCACGCATTATTTCAAATTGGTCTTAAAGAATTGTTCCATTTTATCAAACGGTATAACATCCATTTTGTAATACAGATCTGTATGGTTTGCATTTGGGATAATCATCAACTCTTTATTATCGCCTGTTAGCTTTTTGAACGCATCTTCCGAAAAATAGCGGCTGTGTGCCTTTTCCCCGTGTATCATCAATACCGGCGATTTAATGGTGTCGCTGTAGGCCAAAATCGGTTGCGTAATTAAAGATAATGCCGATGTAACATTCCAATGCCCGTTGGAATTGATAGAACGGGGATGAAAACCGAGTTTTGTTTTGTAATAATTGAAATAGTCTTGAATAAATTGCGGTTCCTCACCGGTTAATTTATCCGGCAAACCCGGAGCTCCGGCAATCGGTGCGCCTTGCGCTTCTTTGGTGCGCTGTGCGTTCAAATCCTCACGCATTTTATACAAGTCGTCAGCCGATACAGAGTCATTATATCCTTTTGCAGAAACTCTTGTCATATCATACATTGTGCTGGTAACGGTTGCCTTAATACGAGTATCTTGAGCCGCCGCATTCAAAGCAAAACCACCCCAACCGCAGATGCCGACAATACCGATTTTGTTTTCATCAACTTCAGGCAGGGTTGTTAAATAATCAACTGCCGCACTAAAATCATCAGTGTTAATATCAGGGCTTGCCACATTACGAACTTCACCACCTGATTCACCGGTAAATGACGGGTCAAACGCCAAGGTTACAAAACCACGTTCTGCTAGGGTCTGTGCATAAAGTCCGGAAGATTGCTCTTTAACCGCACCAAATGGACCGGAAACTGCAATTGCCTGCATTTTGCCTTCCGGCTTGTCTTTCGGTTCATATAAATCCCCAACCAACTCAATACCAAATCGGTTTTTAAAGGTTACTTTCTTCACATCAACCTTGTCGGACTTTGCAAACACCTTGTCCCATTCGGCATTATTACCGTCAGCGGCGCAAGCACTGTCTGGTGCGGCAAAGACCAATCCCAAAGCGGTCATTGATAAAGCACATAATGTTTTCATTTTCATAAGTTTTCTCCCATGTTTAATTTACTTTATCTTCAATATAATATGTTTATTTTCATATAGCAAATGCTTATTCTGCATATTTAATTATGCTTGACAGGTATATTTAATCTTGCTATGTTTCCCTTATGGAAATACGTGTTTTGAAATATTTTTTAGCTGTTGCCCGTGAAGGTAGTATTACTGCTGCGGCAAATGCTTTACATCTAACTCAACCGACCTTAACCCGTCAGTTGCAAGATTTGGAATATGAACTTAAACAAAAGCTTTTTGTGCGTGGAAAATACAAAATTACGCTGACCGAAGAAGGTATGCTCCTAAAAGACCGTGCCGAAGAAATCATTGAAATGGTTGATAAAACCAAGAGGGACATCATTTCTTCGGGTGTTGACATTAAGGGCGATGTTTATATCGGTGGTGGCGAAACTGACGCCATGGAATATGTTGCGGATGTTATCAAAGAAATACGCACCACGCACCCGAATATTACATTCCATCTCTATTCCGGTAATGCCGAAGATGTTATGGAAAAGCTGGATAAGAAACTTTTGGATTTTGGTCTTTTAGTGCAACATAACGATACAGCAAAATATGATAGTGTTACCCTGCCGGTTGCTGATGTATGGGGCATTTTGATGCGTAAAGATTGTCCGTTGGCGCAATATAAATCAGTCAAACTTGAAGACTTAAAAGGCTTGCCTTTAATAAATTCTCGCCAAGCAATAAAGAAATCACCAAACAACGGGTTTTTTAAATGGTTTCATGGACAGTTTGACAGTTTGAATACCGTTGCAACATATAATTTAATATTTAATGCTGCCATAATGGTTAAATCAGGTATCGGATATGCGATAACTTTGGATAAATTGGCTGATACTTCTGATAAAAGCCCGCTTTGCTTCAGACCGCTTGAACCTAAAGTAGAAGCAAAATTAAATATTGTTTGGAACAAATCTGCCGTGCGTTCCGCTGCTGCCAATCTATTTTTACAAAAACTACAAGAAAAGTTTGGTAATTAATAAAAACTTCTATTAGGGTTATAATAGCGGTGGTATCCGTTTCTTAATTTAGTGAAAAGTGGCAAGGATATAGGATACGAAGTTGGGCGGGTCAGAGGCTAATAAAATCAGGGCGAAATGGTCTGAGTGAGCTCAAACCAAAAGTATCTATTTTGGTATCTTTTTTCTTTTAGACACTAAAATTTAAAATAGATACGCGACCAGACCATCGCAAAATGCGGCTTGAAATAACAATAAATC
>CAMHFM010000010.1 GCA_946184595.1 uncultured Azospirillum sp. | reverse complement strand
TCATTTGCGCCTGTTCACGTTCAAGCTGACTTTGTTGTTCTACGATTTTTTTTACCTGTCTTTGAATAATCTCCCTTTTGTTATTCAAAATATCCAGCTCTTGTTTAATCATCTCTGCTTGGGTTTCCAAATAAGGAACTGTTTCTCTGAGCAACATTGCACTACGAACAATATCAACCGGCGCTAAAGGTTGCACAAACAAAGCCTCCGTCGGTTTAAGGGCCAAACTCTGCAAAGAAGAAAGGATTTTAACCAGATTCTTATTTTGAGATGCCATTTTTTCTTTGGTTTCTTCGTAATCTTTTTCCAGATCTTTCAAACGATCTTCCATCACCGACAAAGATTCTTCATTATTTTGAATCATCCTCGCCGCTTTGATCATTTCCTGATTAACCTTAAGAAGTTCCCGACCGGCTTTTTCTGCCTCTTTTTCCAAACGTTTTTGTTCTTCTGTCTGCTGTTGGACCTGCTTTTCAACCTGCTCCAAATCTTTACGAGACACTTCAGCGCGGACATAAACAGCACTTACCAGCAATCCGCCGATAATAATAAAGCTATTAATGTACCGCGTCCAAAGTCCCATAAATTATTTCACCAACAAAGAATTTCCATTCATTTCTTGCGGTTTGGCAATACCTAATAATTCCAGCAATGTCGGAGCAATATCCGCCAATTTACCCTCATTCATTGATTTAACCTGCTCCTCACTGTTAAACAAAACAGCCTGAACTTTTCCGACTGTATGAGCGGTATAAGGTTCTCCGGTTTTTTCATCAATCATTTTTTCGGCATTTCCATGATCTGCTGTCACCAACAAAACACCACCAACAGATTTAATAGCACGCATGACTCTGCCCAAGCATTCATCAACTGCGGCAACGGCTTTCAAAACGGCATCCATTTTACCGGTATGACCGACCATATCACCGTTAGCAAAATTACAGATGATGACATCAAATTTTTTATTTTCGATTACATCAACCAAATTCTCTGTAACCTCATAAACAGACATTTCCGGTTTTAAATCATAAGTTGCGACTTTCGGGCTCGGCACCAAAATTCTGGATTCTCCCTTAAATTCTTTCTCCTCACCACCGTTAAAGAAGAAAGTAACGTGCGCATATTTTTCTGTTTCAGCAATACGTAATTGCGTTAAGCCATGTTCCGAAACAACCTGTCCAAATATATTATTCAGAGCTTCCGGTCCGAATAAGGTTTTCATAAAACGATTATGATCGACGGAATACTCTGCCATACCGACAGCCATTGATAAGTTCAAAACTTTCTTACGAGCAAAACCCGTAAATTCTTTATCGGCCAAAGCATATAAAATTTCACGCGCTCTATCAGCACGGAAATTCGCCATCAAAACAGCGTCACCGTCTTTAATTCCTTGATAGTCTCCGATAATACACGGAACAACAAATTCATCGGTTACTTCAGCTTTATAAGAAGCCTCAATAGCCTCAACTGCTGAATCATAGCGCTTTCCTTCCGCACTTGCCATCGCATTATAAGCGGCTTCAACACGATCCCAACGTTTATCACGATCCATTGCATAAAAACGTCCTGCAATTGTGGCGATTTTAACCCCTTTCATCCCGGCAATTGATTTTTCAAAATCAGTAACAAAATCTTTAGCGGATGATGGCGGCGTATCACGACCATCTAAAAACGCATGAACAGCAACATTAATACCGTTATCGGATAAGACTTTGCACAAAGCGACAATGTGTTTCTGGTGAGAATGTACACCACCCGGAGACATCAATCCCATAACATGGCAAGTACCGTTATTTTTCTTTAAGGTATTGATTAATTCAACCAAAACCGGATTCTGTGCAATTGTTCCGTTTTCAATAGCTTGGTCGATTCTCGGCAGGTCTTGCATAACCACACGACCGGCACCCAAATTCATATGTCCGACTTCCGAATTTCCCATTTGTCCGTCAGGTAATCCGACAGCCAAGCCGGAAGTTTCAATCAAACAATGCGGATAATTATCAATCAAATAGTGCCAATTTGGTGTGTCTCCGTTTTCAATGGCATTATCCGGTGTAATCGGACGGCGATATCCCCACCCGTCTAAAATCAATAACATTACTGGTTTTTGTGTCATTTTATTTCCTTTTCTTAAAACCCAAAATCATTTTTGCGCATATTATATATAAGAAAACCAAATAAAAAAACATTATTTGCGAGTTATTGACTCTAAAAAATAATGAGATATTTTTATCATTAAACGAAACAGGAAAAATCTTATGGTTACTGAAATTAGATTTTGTTCTCCGACAGGAGAATGGGGATTTTTAAGTCCTTACGCTGACTTTCCGATTAAAATGGAAGTTGACGGGAATTTTTATACTTTTCCGACCATCGAGCATTACTATCAAGCCATGAAATTTGACGCTTCCGATGAACGTTTTAAGGCAATTATCAATTTGAAAAATCCTGACGATGCCCGATTGATGACGAAAAAACCGGAATATAAAATCAACCGCCGCGCTGACTTTGAAAAAAATAAGTTTAAGATTATGGAAGACGGCATGCGTGCAAAATTCACCCAAAATCCCGATGCCGCAAAAATGCTAAAAGCAACCGGTGATGCTGTTTTGATAAAATCTTGCGATGTTTGCTATAAATGCGGGTTCGGCGAAGGCAGCGGCTTTAACCGCATGGGTAAAATTCTGATGCGGATTCGTGATGAAATAAGGAACAAATCATGATTTTAGTCTTTTTGCACGGCAAAGGTTCTGATAAAAACGCTTATAGCAAACAACTCAAGGATTTGGCAGAGCGCTTATCTGTAGACCTTGTATCATTTAATGCCCCCTTTTCTCACCAAAACAAAAAAGATAAATTTCTCTGGTTTAATAAATTTGAACAAAACAACCGCCGAGATGCCATAAAAGAAGAATACGAATACTCATTAAATTACATTGAACAAAAGTTGAAGGAATTACCTTGCCCTTTATCTGATATTGTTCTAATTGGGCACTCTCAAGGCGGCGGAATGGCTGTAAACATCGGTTTACGCCTAAATCTTAAATGCGCCTTCAGTATCTGTGGCGATTTGCCTTACAATTTAGTGTATAAAAACTGTTCTCAAACCCCTATTTATTGGTTTGAAGGTAAAGATGACAACTATATAAATCAGGAAAGAAAAGATTCTTATAAACTTCTAACAAAAATGGGAGTAAATTTACATTATCAATGCATCTCTGATTGTACACACACCGAGATAACTTCCGCCTTCACAGAAATTGAAAAAATGCTTATGCAGATTAGAGATGAAATATAATTTTATAAACAAAACAGAATAAAAAACATTATTTGCTAAAAAAATAGATACAAAAAAATGCCGGTAGATTTCACTTACCGGCATTTTTTGAGATTAACTCAGTTACTTATTTCCTTAAACGCAGAGGCAACATAGCTATCAAGCTAGAACAAATCGCCAACAGCACCTCCCATCCCCAAGAGAAGACGAAGTTCGTCTTGAAATGCAGAATAGCTTCAGGATCCGTTGAAGTTCCTGTTACCTCGCAAGGGTTGTAAAAGATTCCTGCCCACACATACGCTACAAGCGAAACAACAGCGCACATAATGCAAATCACTCCAGCCACATAAGGTGGAATTATCAAATTAAGCCCCAGAGCGATTATCGTAACCAAAATAGTTAGGATAATTACTGCTACATAACTCTCATCATCAAGCATATAAGTGATAGAACCTATCACCAACCACGAAACAAAAAGAGTGAATCCTGTCAATGCCGGTATCAATGAGATACGACAGCCTTGAGAAAATTCCTTCTCGTTTTTACGAGAATTGAACATCAAGATCAAGGCAAAAACAATTACTGGAACAAATACCAGCAATATGTATAAAAAAGCCTTGTCATCAGCGCTCCATTCTGCCTGCGAAGCGTAAGCAAAAAGAATAATCATCATAGTAGCAATGATTGTCCCCAAAAACAGAGCCACAAAATCTTTCACCGTAGTGGTGAACGCGTCACGAATATTAGACGCCAAAACAATAAAATCCTTCATAATCATAATAATTTATCTTTAATTTTAGAATACTCGCTTTATAACATAAAATAGAGACTAAAGCAAGTTTTTTGTCTAAAAAAATATACTTTAACAAGGATAGAAAATCATTTTGCGCATTCTAACATAACTTTTTGCCAAATTTCGGCAGGAAGCGTGCCTCCTGTTATACCCTTCATCGAAGAATTATCATCATTACCGACCCAAACCACACAAATATACTTCCCGTTAAATCCGGCAAACCACGCATCACGAAAATCTTGAGAAGTTCCTGTTTTTCCCGCAGCATAGGATGATAATTTTGCTCTTTGACCTGTCCCGCGATTAACCACATCTTCCAACATAGAGTTTAATGAAGAAACAACCTCAGCATCTAAAATCCGCCGTGGTTCATCAGCTTGCCGCATATAGCGTTCATAGCCGTCACGACTAAAAATTTCTAAAATACCGTAAGGCCAAACCGCATAACCACCGTTTGCTAAAGTTGCATAGGCTGTTGCCATATCTAAAACACTGACTTCTGATGTTCCGAGCGATAAGGTTGCATCATTCGTCAACGGAGAGGTAATACCCATTTTTTTTGCATTAGCAATAATAGAGCGCCGACCGACTTTTTCTGCCAAATCGACGGTTGCCAAATTATACGACTTGCGCAATGCCTCTCTTAACGTAACTGTCCCGTGATATTTTTTATCAATATTTTCCGGCTTCCATTTGCCGATAGCGATAGGGGTATCTTCAATTTTATCTTCCGGCGTATAACCTTTCTGCAAAGCCGTTAAATAAACAAAAGGCTTAAAAGCTGATCCCGGTTGCCGCAAAGCCGAAACGGCGCGATTAAATTGACTTTTTTGATGTTGCACACCACCAACCATCGCACGAACGGCACCATCTTTTTCCATAACCACAATTGCCCCTTGCGTGACATTTTTAGAGCGATTGGCAGCGATAGCTTCTTCTAAAATTTTTTCCGCCGATTCTTGAATATCTTGATCCAACGTCGTGTGAACATAAATATCTTCTTCTCGTTCTCCAAGCATACCATTCACATCTTGATAGATCCAATCCGCAAAATATTTACCCCCATTAACTTTATCGGAAATTTCCGGCCCCAATTTCATATTCAAAGCCTGCGTCATCTGCTTATCTGTAATCAACCCGGCATTAACCATATTTTGCAAAACAATTTTTGCACGCGCCTCTGATTTTTCCTTGCTGGCAATAGGATTATAGCGCGACGGCGCTTTAAGCATACCGGCTAAAATTGCGGCTTCATGCAAATTCAAATCATTAGAGGCTTTCTGAAAATATTTATTAGCCGCCGATTCTATACCATATGCCCCATTACCTAGATAAACACGATTCATATACAGCGCCAAAATCTGATCCTTGGTGAATTTATGCTCCAACCAAAAAGCTAACAACAATTCTTGTACTTTGCGCTTAATACTTTTCTGTGATGTTAAAAACAGATTCTTCGCTACCTGTTGCGTAATGGTGCTTCCACCTTGCACATAATGACGATGGATCAGATTCGTCACCATAGCGCGCGTGAATGAAATAAAGTCAAATCCAAAGTGTTGATAAAACCGACGATCTTCCGTCGCTACAATTGCCTGAGAAACATATTTAGGTAAATCATCCGGCATTATGATTGATGAGTAAACACTGCCAAAAGACTGGATTTCATTACCGTTTTCTGCCGTAATAGTTGTTGACGGCTGACGTGTCCGTTGAATAGCTTGCTCAATATTCGGCATGGTCAGATAACACCATCCGACATAAACTCCTAAAGTTATCACCAACAACAAAAAAATTTTTAGTCCCCACCTGAGGAGTCTATTTCTTTGTTTTGAGACTCTTTTTTTGCGTTTTTGAGTCTTTTTTTTCGTCTTTATCTTTTTTGCCATAAATCAATCCTTGCAACGAGTCGCAAACTATTTTAATATCCATTTTATAAGATACTATAAAACCTTAAAGGAAGATTTAAAATGACAAATTGCGTTGTAATTAATTCTTCAATGTATCAAAAATTACAAAAAATCGCGTCTAAAGAAAACATCGAATTACGCGAATGCTTAGAGCGTGCCTTAAACGACTATATCGAAAATTATGAAGATAGTCGCCATAGCGACATAGAATGCATGAACAATACTGAACGCGCTTTCTTTTTATCCGTTGCCGAGTAATATTTTCTTTTAATTCCCTAAAATCTTGTTTATATTGATAACAACAGTTATCAAAGGGTATATTTATGAGCAAAAAAGTATGTTTAATTGATGGTTCCGGCTATATTTTCCGCGCCTTTTACGCTTTACCGCCAATGACCAGTCCGAACGGAACGCCGGTTAATGCCGTTTACGGATTTACAAATATGTTTCTGAAATTAACACAGAAACTGCAATGTGATTATTGCGTAGTTTTGTTTGATGCTAAACGCCAAAATTACCGCAATGAAATTTTTGCCGATTACAAAGGAACACGTAAAGAAACCCCCGAAGAACTTATCCCTCAATTTGCAGTTATTCGTGAAGCTTTAGATGCTCTGAATATTCACTATTTGGATATGGAAGGATATGAAGCTGATGACCTGATCGCCACTTATGTTGAGCAAGGTTTAAGCAAAAATTATGATGTAACTGTCATCTCGGCAGATAAAGATTTAATGCAGCTCATCAAACCGCATGTTGAGTTTTACGACCCAATGAAAGATAAATTCTTCACTCCTGAAGATGTTAAAGAAAAGTTCGGTGTTTATCCTGATAAAGTTATTGATGTGCAAGCGCTTGCCGGTGACAGTATCGATAATATTCCGGGCGTACCGGGTATCGGTTTAAAAACCGCTGCCGAACTGATAAATCAATTCGGCTCTTTAGAAGAAGTTCTAACCAGAGCCTCTGAAATCAAACAAAATAAACGCCGTGAAACTTTACTGAATAACATTGAACAAGCACGGATTTCTCTGCAACTTGTCACCCTGAAAAAAGATGTTCCCGTTGAACATGCTATTGAAACTTACGCTTGTCAAAATCCCATTAAAAACAATGTCATGAATTTCATTGACAAATATGCATTCAATGGTATCCGTACTCGAATTGAAAAATGGGTTGATGCACAATGCCAAACGCAAGCAGACATGCCTGTTATCATAAAAAATTATACCTTAACCCAAACCGAAACCGAATTAAAAGCTTTTTGCAAAAACATCGAAAAATCACGTCGCTTTGTCTTTAATACGGAAACCGACGGTATTAATCCCGAATTTAACAAAATCATCGGCTTCTCTTTATGTGACAGCTATGGTAATGCCTGCTATGTTCCTTTCAATCAAACAGAAAAACAAAGTGGAAATCTTGATTTATTCGCAGTTGCTGAGCCACGAACACAAGGTTTAACCAAGCAAGAAATTTGCACTGTTCTAAAACCTTTATTACAAGATAAATCCATTTTAAAAATCAGTTTTGATGCAAAATTCAATATTCATTTTATGAAACAAATTGTTGGTGCAGATTGTGATTTTACACCGTTAGATGACGTTGCTGTGATGTCTTATGTACTAGATAACTCTAATCACAAACATCTTATTTCTGAATTATCCGCTTTGTTTTTAGATGAACAAACAATCAATATTGAAACTCTTACCGGTAGCGGTAAAAACAAAATAAATATCGAAGATTTGCCGGCAACAACATTAAAAGATTACGCCGCCGAAAAATCAGATATGACATTGCGTTTGTATGATTTGTTCCGTGAGAGATTATATAAAGAAAAACAAATCAGCGTCTATGAAGACCTTGATCGTCCGCTCATTTCTATTTTACAAAAAATGGAACATGAGGGCATTATGGTTGACGCCTCGCGATTGAAGGGATTAAGCTCAGAATTATCCCAAACACTGCAAACTTATGAACAAGACGTTTATAAATTAGCCGGTAGAGAATTCAATCTCGGCTCTCCAAAACAAATCGGCGAAGTTTTATTCGAAGGCACCGGTATTAAAGGCAAAAAAACATCAACCGGCGCATGGCAAACCGGCGCAGATGTTTTGGAAAATCTCGCTGAAGATGGTAATTTACTCGCCGCCAAAATTTTAGACTGGCGTGCCTTCAGTAAACTCAAATCAACTTATACAGATACCCTTCTCAATCAACTTGATAAAAACTCGCGCATTCATACCACATTCAGCCAAATTGCTGTCAACACCGGAAGATTAGCGTCATCCAACCCGAATTTACAAAACATTCCTATCCGTAGTAACGAGGGAAAAAAGATTCGCTCTTGTTTTATTGCTAAAGCCGGACACAAAATTATCTCATGCGACTATAGTCAAGTTGAACTGCGATTATTAGCTGTCGTTGCTGATGTCAAAGGCTTAAAACAAGCTTTTCTGGATGGGCAAGATATTCACGCCGCCACGGCTGCTAAAGTTTTCAATGTTCCGTTAGCTGAAGTTACACCTGATTTACGTCGCCACGCTAAAGCTATTAACTTCGGTATTGTTTACGGTATTTCTCAATTCGGTTTGGCACGACAAATTGATGTCACGCCTATTGAAGCAAAAGCTTATATTGATTCTTACTTTGAAAAAATGCCTGAAATTAAAAAATTTATGGATGATACAATCGCTTTTGCTCACAAAAACGGCTACGTTATCACCCCATTCGGGCGCAAATGTCCGGTGTTTGGCATTAATGACCAAAATAAACGCCTTGTCCAAAATGCCGAACGTGCCGCAATTAATGCCCCAATCCAAGGCGGTGCTGCCGATATTATAAAAATGGCTATGAGATTGGTTGATGAAAAACTTAAAGAAGGGAATTTTAAAACAAAAATGCTCCTCCAAGTCCATGACGAATTGATTTTTGAAGCTCCGATTGATGAACTTGAAGCCGCCAGCAAAATGATAAAAGAAACTATGCAAAATGTTGTCTCTTATGATATCCCGTTTATAGCAGAACTCGGTATCGGAGATAACTGGACCGAAGCCCATTAAAAATATATTTATCCTAAATTTGCGACAAATGCTTTTTATGGTAAGATACTAAAAACGTTTTTAAGATAAAAAATCTGAAGAATACAGTTAATAAAGCAAAATACAGATAATGAGATAAATAGTAGGATTTAAGAGAGAAAAAAGCGCAGCGTACAATACTAGTACGTGAGCATTTTTCTTCTCGAAAAATCCGCACTAGTTATCCATTGGATGGGTTTTGCGAGATTTGAGTTGCCCGCACGCCGCCAATATATCCTGTCCTCGTGCAGTCCTCACCGGAGCAGCAAAACCTGCTTTTTCAAGTTCCCGAGAAAAAGCGTAAACATGATTATTTGAACTGGGTTTAAATCCACACCCGGGCCACGGATTAAAAGGAATTAAATTAAACTTAGCCCCGATTTTATATTTCTTCATCAAAGCAACAAGTTCCTGAGCATCTTGCAAAGTATCATTAAACCCATCCAACATTAAATATTCAAAAGTAATATAACGACTGGTAACGACTTTTTGATATTCTTGACATGCCTGCAATATATCTTCAATCGGATGAACTTGATTAATCGGCATAATCTGCGAACGCTTGGTATTATTTGGAGCATGAAGACTAATGGCTAATTTAACACCTGTCTCTTTCGCTATTCTTGGAATATTCGGTACAATTCCTGACGTTGATAAGGTAACTCGGCGCTTACTAACAGCTAAACCGTCTTGATCCGTTGCAATATTTAGGGCTTTTATCACATTATCAACATTATGCAGAGGCTCACCCATCCCCATAACCACAATATTTGATACCTGTCGATTTTCCTGAGATGAACTCGGCCACTCCCCATAAACATCTTTAACCAACATAAATTGGCTGATAATTTCACCTGCTGTTAAATTGCGGGTAATTTTCTGGCTTCCTGTATGGCAAAATTTACAACCGACAGCACAACCGACTTGGGTTGAAACACAAACAGCTCCACGATCATCTTCAGGAATAAAAACCGTCTCGATTCTCTGTCCGTCAGAAAATTCCAACAACCATTTATGCGTTTTATCACTTGAAACTTGTTCGGTTACAATTTTAGGACGAGATAAAATGAATCTTTCAGAAAGCTTTGCTCGAAGGTCTTTAGAAAGATTCGTCATTTCATCAAATGTCTTTACACCTTGAACATAGAGCCACTGCCAAATCTGTTTAGTACGAAAAGATTTTTCGCCCATTTCAGAAAGGGCGGAGGCTAACTCTTCTTTACTTAATCCGATTATTTCTTGCATTTTGCAGAAATTGCCTTATATGCGCCTGTAAAACCTTTTAAGGAATACGTATCTTTTGTCTTTGTTCCTTTTGAAGAGACACCATCAACGATCATTCTTTCGCCGCCCTTCATCAGGTTAACCATCTTTTTATCGGTATCGCCATCTAAAGTCCAAGCTTTCTCTCCGTCTGTAAAGAAACTTGTAACGGTATTATGTCCGATCTTAACGGTAAACGGAGCGCCATTTTTAAATGTATAACCGGCATCAAAATTAACTACATCAAAACTTTTCTCAGCTGGACGATGTGTAACAACGGCATAAATATCTCCGCGTTTACTGTATTTGCCTTCATCTTTCTTAGGTTTAGAAACCATGTAACAAACGCTTCCGCGCCCATCTTTATAAACATATGCAGTCCAATCACCATATTCGCCCAAAACCTGAGGGGTTGCAGCAGAAACTTGTGTCGAAAATAAAAAGATTATTAATAGAGTTATACCGAATTGTTTTTTCATATTTACATCCTCAAATAAACATTATATATAACGCTTGTAGCAAACTTTTAAAACGTTGTCTAGTAAAAGGTCTATAAATGTTCAAAGATAAATATCTTGATATGACTAAAATCATCACCGATAACGAAATTTTAAAATTATTTGAAATTGTCGAAAATCATGGTGGTGTCATACGATTTGTCGGTGGCGCAGTCAGAGACGCCCTGGCCGGATTAAAAGGATTTGACCTTGACTTGGCAACAGACATGACACCGGATGAATTAGTCGAGCTTTGCGAAGAAGAGGATATCAAAACAATTCCTATTGGTATTAAATTCGGTACTGTCGGTGTGGTCATTAATAATAAAGTTTTAGAAGTTACTTCTCTCAGAAAAGATATCGAAACAGATGGAAGACACGCTAAAGTCGAATTTACGACAGATTGGCAAGAAGACGCATCCCGTCGTGACTTGACTATTAATGCTGTTTATGCTGATCAAAAAGGAAATGTTTTTGATTATTATAATGGCATTGATGACCTGGAGAAAGGGATTGTTCGTTTTATTGGTAACCCTAATCTCCGTATTCAAGAAGATTATTTACGTATTTTACGTTTTTTCA
>CAMHFM010000009.1 GCA_946184595.1 uncultured Azospirillum sp. | reverse complement strand
CATATTGTAAAGATAATGGATTTCGTAATGCTATTTTAGGATTATCAGGCGGGCTTGATTCTGCTATTGTTAGTGTGTTAGCAGCAGAAGCATTAGGAAAGGAACATGTCTATACATTGATGATGAAAACCAATCATACCTCACAATTAAGTTTGGATATTGCTGCAAAACTTAAGGAATTAAACGGTTTCCATTATCAGGAAATGAATATTCAAGATATTTATGAAGCTCAAATTGATTTCTTTAAAGACAGAATATTGGAAACACCGAAAAATATTGTTTTAGAAAATCTGCAAGCAAGGATCCGCGGACAAATTTTGATGGCCTATTCTAATCAGTATGGAGATTTGGTTCTATCTTGCGGTAATCGTTCAGAAGCGGCAACAGGGTATTGCACCTTATATGGTGATACTTGTGGCGGATTAATGCCGATAGGTAATGTTTATAAGTCAAAATTATTTGAATTGGCTGAATGGCTGAATTCTAGAGGAAAACAAGTTCTGCCAGATGAGGTCATTTCTCGTGCCCCAAGCGCTGAATTAAGTGATGGGCAGAAGGATGAAGATAGTTTGCCACCATATGATATTTTGGATGGAATTTTGGAATTATATTGCGATAAAAAGAAATCTGAAAAGAAAATCATTGCTGCCGGATATGATGCAAAGACAGTTGAATGGGTGATTAATCAATATCATAAAATGGCGTTTAAACGAGCGCAAATGCCGCAAGCGCTCCCTCTTGACAAATAAGTTAATCTTCTTATACTCTCGAGCAAAATGAATTATTAACTAAAATTATTTTGCTTATGAAGTATAAAAAAATTTGGAAAGATGAAGACAGATTTGTCATCTCTTCGGATGTGTTCCTTTATGAAATCATGATACACCAAAGAGATCTGCCTCGGAAAAAGCTGCAACCGACTTTTGAAAATAATTATTGGGAGGTGTATGCTTTACACCGTGAAAATGCTCTCTATTATATCATAATCGGTAAAAATCGTGACGGTCGGAAATTTTTCAGAAATGCGATCCGCTTTTCTCGTGTTGGGTTGTTCTTTCTGCCTATTGGGTGCGATTTAGCGGTAAAAACCATGGGGGCTGATTATTGGTCAATTTTATCCTACCGAGAGCGTAATTTGATCAATATAACAGATGAATTTCAGGTACCAGGTTTCCCTCGGCTGCAGATTACGGCGGTCAGTTATGATTCAACGGTAGTTACAATGACTCTAAAGTCTTGTTATGGAAGGCAGCTTGAAACCAGGGCTTATTGGGAACAGTGTATGGGAGATTACTATCGACGCCTTGATGAAAGGAAAGTCAAAGAGGTGTTGTTTTATGCTAAAGAATTTCCAAAATCATTTAGGAAAAACCTCTGAACTGAAGAGTTCAGGGTTTTTTTTATTAACTTTTCTCCAAAATTTGACTCCGAATTTAAAAATTTCGTCAATTTGACTCAAACAGAGTCTGAGTCGGCGATTCCGCCTGAAATTTTTTTTATTTTTTTAGCATTTTTTGCTTGCATATTAGACTCAAATATGTTAAAAAGCGCTCACGTTGTTGTGAAAAAGGGCTGAATCTGGCTCTGAGCAACAGTCATAGAACATAACGCAACACCTCTGAATGTATGTGTTGCCGAGTTTAACATTTAGACGGCTAAGTTCCAAATATGTGAATTTGTGCCGTCTAGTTATAGGAAAAAAGTAAAAATGGATACACAAAATATTAGAATTCGCCTGAAGGCTTTTGATCACAGATTACTTGATCAATCTACTCAAGAAATCGTTCATACAGCTAAAAGAACAGGCGCTAATGTCAGAGGACCGATCCCTCTGCCGACACAAATCGAGAAATTTACTGTCAATATGTCTCCGCACGTTGATAAGAAATCTCGCGAACAGTTCGAAATTCGTACTCACAAGAGATTGCTCGATATTGTTGATCCAACACCGCAGACAGTTGATGCTTTAATGAAATTAGATTTGGCTGCCGGCGTTAATGTTGAAATCAAACTTTAATTTCTCACTTTTTGAAAGTGTAACAAACCAAGTCCTCGTAAGAGGCAATGATAAAAAAACAATGTTGACGTCTGAAATATGATGTTCAACCAATTGAAAAGGAAAAAATAATAATGCGTACTGGTTTAATCGCAAAAAAATTGGGAATGTCCCGCATTTTTGAAGCAGACGGAACTCATGTTCCTGTCACTGTTTTGAGCGTTGAGAACCTGCAGGTTGTTGACGTTAAAACGCAAGAACGCGACGGATATACTGCCGTACAATTAGGTACCGGTGCTGTTAAGGCTAAAAATGTATCTAAAGCGTTAAAAGGACATTTTGCTAAAGCTAAAGTTGAGCCGAAGAAGAAATTAGGCGAATTTAGAGTTTCTGAAGATTGCTTACTGAATGTCGGCGATGAATTATCTGCAGAACATTTTGTTGCAGGGCAATATGTTGATGTTTGCTCTACATCAATTGGTAAAGGTTTTGCCGGTGTTATGAAACGTCATAACTTTGCCGGTTTGGAAGCTTCTCACGGTGTATCAATTTCTCACCGTGCTCATGGTTCTACAGGACAAAGACAAGATCCGGGTAAAGTATTTAAGGGCAAGAAAATGGCCGGACATATGGGTGATGAACGCGTTACTGTTCAAAACTTACGTGTTGTTGCTGTTGACGGCTCAAAAGGTTTGATTATGGTTAAAGGTGGTGTTCCTGGTGGTGAAAACGCTTGGGTTCGCATTACCGATGCTTTGAAAAAAACCGCTAAAGTTCAACTCCCGCTTCCTGCCGGATTGAAAAAAGTTGATGAACCTGTTGCTGCTCCAGCTGAAGAAACTGCTTCAGCAGAAAATGCATAATGATAAGGATTTGATAAAATGAAACAGGACATCTTAAATCTTGAAAATAAAAATGTTGGCACAATCGAGCTGAACGATGCCATTTATGGTTTGGAAGTTCGCGCTGATATTTTACATCGCGTTGTAAATTGGCAATTGGCCCGTTTGCAAAGCGGAAACCACAAAACTAAAGGCCGTTCAGAGGTTGCTTTGACACCTGCTAAACCTTTCAAACAAAAAGGTTCTGGTAATGCTCGTCAAGGTTCTCGTAAAGGTACTCAGTTTAGAAAAGGTGGTGTTGTGTTTGGTCCAGTTGTTCGTGACCAGTCACATGATTTGACCAAGAAGTTTAGAAAACTTGGTTTGAAGACTGCTCTTTCTGCTAAGGCAAAAGAGGGCAACCTTGTTGTGCTTGATGAAGCAAAATTGTCAGCTCCTAAAACTAAAGATTTATTGGCTAAATTAAATCTTTGCGGGTTGAATAATTGCTTGATTATTGACGGCAAGGAAGTTGATATCAACTTTGCATTGGCAAGTCGTAATATTCCTAATGTTGATATATTACCGACTATGGGTGCAAATGTTTATGATATCTTGAGAAAAGACAAACTGGTGTTGACTAAAGACGCAGTTAATTGCTTTGAGGAGAGATTGAAATGAGTAAATCAACAAAAACAAACAATGTAACCGCGAAAATGTATGATACATTAGTTCGTCCGGTAATCACCGAAAAATCTATGGTTTCTTCTGAAGCTGGAAAAGTTACTTTTTTGGTTCCTTTATGGGCTTCTAAAGATGAAGTTAAAGCTGCTGTTGAAAGCATCTTTAATGTTAAGGTAAATAAGGTGAATACAATTCGTCAGTTTGGTAAGGAAAAACGTTTCAAAGGTTATATCGGACAACGTTCTGATTATAAGAAAGCAATCGTTACCCTTGCTGATGGTCAAAATATTGATGTTACAACAGGAATTTAGGTCATGGCATTAAAAACATATAAACCCACATCTCCTGGCTTGCGTCAACTCGTTATCGTTGATAGATCTGAGTTATACAAAGGCGCTCCGGAGAAGTCTTTGACTGTAGGACTTGCTAAGTCTGGTGGGCGTGATAATTTTGGACACGTTACAAGCCGTAGAATCGGTGGTGGTCATAAGCGTAAATTACGTGTTATTGACTTTAAACGTAATAAATTTAACAGCGAAGCTACTGTTGAGAGAATCGAATATGATCCTAATCGTACATCTTTCATCGCTTTAGTAAGCTATGAAGATGGTGAGAAGGCTTATATTTTGGCTCCTCAAAGATTAAAAGCCGGCGATAAAATCATTTCAGCTGATAAGGCTGATATTAAGCCGGGTAACGCTATGCCTTTGAAGAATATGCCGGTCGGTACTATTGTTCACAACGTTGAGTTAAAGGCTGGAAAGGGTGGACAACTCGTTCGTTCTGCCGGTTGCTATGCTCAAGTTGTCGGTAAAGACGCTGGTTATGTTCAATTAAAGTTAAGCTCTGGTGAATTAAGGGTCGTTCGTGAAGAATGCTTAGCAACAGTTGGTGCTGTTTCTAACCCTGATAACCAAAACGTATCTTTGGGTAAAGCTGGCCGCACACGTTGGTTAGGTATCAGACCTCAATCTCGTGGTGTTGCTATGAACCCGGTTGATCACCCGCACGGTGGTGGTGAAGGTCGTACATCTGGCGGTCGTCATCCAGTATCTGCTTGGGGTAAACCGACCAAGGGTGCTAAAACTCGTTCTAACAAAAAGACAGATCGTTTTATTTTAAGATCTCGTCATGATAATAAGAAATAGGGAGATTTGCAAATGACACGTTCCGTATGGAAAGGCCCGTTTGTTGATGGCTATCTTCTTAAGAAGGCTGAAAGTGCTAGAGCATCAAGCCGTAACGAAGTTATCAAAATTTGGTCTCGTCGTTCGACAATGTTACCACAATTTGTTGGTTTGACATTTGGTGTTCACAACGGTCACAAATTTATCCCTGTTTTGGTGACAGAGGATATGGTTGGCCACAAGTTTGGTGAATTTGCTCCAAGCCGTACTTTCTACGGTCACACAGCAGATAAGAAGGCTAAGAGAGGTTAATTATGGGAAAAACTAAAGACGCAAGAAGATTGGAAAACAATCAGGCGATGGCTGTCGGAAATTCTATCCGCACCAGTTCTCGTAAATTAAACCTCGTTGCTCAAACAATTCGTGGTTTAAGCGCAGAGAAGGCTGTTGCTGAATTGACATTCTCTAAGAAGAGAATTGCAAAAGCTGCTTTGGCAGTTTTGAAATCAGCAATTGCAAACGCTGAAAATAATCATCAGTTGAATATCGACAAGCTTTATGTTAGTGAAGCTTATGTCGGCAACTGCTTAGTAATGAAACGTATGCACGCACGTGGTCGTGGTCGCGGAGCACGGGTATTAAAACCGTTCTCTAACTTGACTATCGTCGTCACAGAGCGTGGGGAGTAAGTCATGGGACAGAAAGTAAATCCTACAGGTCTTCGTTTAGGTATTAACCGTACTTGGGACTCTCGTTGGTATGCCGATGAAAAGTTCACTGATTACCTCCACGAAGACGTTAAAATTAAAGAATTCTTGAAAGAGAAATTGGCTCAAGCTGGTATTAGCCGTATTGTTATTGAACGTCCAGCTAAAAAAGCTAGAGTTACTATTCACTCTGCAAGACCAGGTGTTGTAATTGGTAAGAAAGGTCAGGATATTGAGAATTTAAGAAAAGAAATTCAAAAACTGACATCTTCTGAAGTTCAATTAAACATTTTGGAAGTTAGAAAACCTGAGTTGGATGCTCAGTTGGTTGCCGATAGTGTTGCTCAGCAGTTGGAACGCCGTGTTGCTTTCCGTCGTGCTATGAAACGCGTTATGCAGTCAGCTTTGCGCTTGGGTGCAGAAGGTATCAAAGTTAGCTGCTCAGGCCGTCTTGGCGGTGCTGAAATTGCTCGTACCGAGTATTATCGTGAAGGTCGTGTGCCTTTGCATACATTGCGTGCTGACATTGATTACGCAACTTCTACAGCTCATACCACTTATGGTGCTTGCGGTATTAAAGTTTGGATCTATAAGGGCGACATTATGGCTCACGATCCTATGGCTCAAGATAAGAAATTAGCTGAGCAGAAGTAATTGAGAGGATATTAAAAGATGTTAAGTCCAAAAAGATTAAAGTTCCGCAAAGTCCACAAAGGTCGTATTCATGGTATGGCCAAAGGTGGTTCTGAACTGAGTTTTGGTTCATATGGATTGAAGGCTCTTTCTCCAGAGCGCGTTACAGCTCGTCAAATCGAAGCTGCTCGTCGCGCTATTACACGTGAGATGAAAAGAGTCGGAAGATTATGGATCAGAATTTTCCCTGATTTACCAGTATCAGATAAACCTGCTGAAGTCCGTATGGGTAAAGGTAAAGGTTCTATTGAATATTGGTGCGCAAGAGTTAAACCTGGACGTATTATGTTCGAAATCGAAGGTGTTGATGAAGCTACGGCTCGTTCAGCTTTCGCTTTGGGTGCTGCAAAGTTACCAGTTAAGTCCAAGTTTATTAAGCGCTTGAACTCTGATAAGGGAGAAGCATAATGGTTAAAACTAAAGATCTTCGCGCAATGAGTGTTGATGAACTTGAAGCTAAATTGCTTGAAGCTAAAAAAGAGCAATTTAATTTAAGAATTCAACAATCTACTGGACAATTACAGAATACTGCTGTAATAAGAAAAGTCCGTCGTGAAATTGCAAAAATCAACACGCTCTTAACCGAGCGCAAGAAGAATAGTTAGGAGAAAAGATATGCCTAAAAGAATTCTTCAAGGTGTTGTTGTCAGCGATAAGCAGGATAAAACGGTAATCGTTAGTGTAGAACGTCAAGTTATGCACCCTGTTTACAAAAAATTCGTCAAGAAGAGCAAAAAGTTTGCTGCTCATGATGAAAACAATCAGTACAAAGTTGGGGATATCGTTTCGATTGAAGAATCTAAACCTTATTCAAAAACCAAGACTTGGACTGTAATTAGTCAAAACGCCTAAGAGAAAAGGAAATAAAAAATGATTCAGATGCAAACCAACCTAGATGTCGCGGATAATTCCGGCGCTCGTCAGGTGCAGTGCATTAAAGTTCTTGGAGGCTCCAAGAGAATGCATGCAACAATCGGTGATGTTATCGTCGTTTCTATTAAAGACGCTCTGCCTAAAGGCCGCGTTAAGAAAGGCGATGTCTGCAAAGCCGTTATCGTTCGCACGGCCAGCGACATCAGACGTAAGGATGGCAGCGTTATTCGTTTTGATTCAAACGCCGCTGTTCTGATTAATAAAGATGGTGAACCGATTGGCACTCGTATCTTTGGGCCTGTTACCAGAGAACTGCGTGCTAAGAAATTCATGAAGATTATTTCATTAGCACCGGAGGTATTGTAATGAGCCTTGTTAAAATGAAAATTAAAAAAGGAGATAAGGTTATTGTTTTGTCAGGTGATGACAAAGGCAAAACCGGTGAAGTTCTGAAAGCTATGCCGAAAGAAGGCAAAGTTGTCGTTCAAGGTATCAACTTAGTTAAAAGACATACTAAGCCGAGCCAGACAAATGCCGGTGGCATTATCAGCAAAGAAGCTCCGATTAATGTTTCTAATGTGGCAATTGTTGACCCTAAATCAGGGAAAGCAACCAAAGTCGGATATAAGGAAGAAAAGGGCAAAAAAGTCCGTTTCGCTCGTAAGTCCGGTGAAGTAATCGATAAATAATAAGGGAAAATAACAATGACAAATTTTGAAAAATTATACAATGAAGTCATTAAAAAAGCTCTTGTGGAAAAATTCGGTTACAAGAACCCACATGAGATTCCTCATTTGACTAAAATTGTTTTGAATATGGGTGTCGGCGATGCCGTTACCGATAAAAAGAAACTGAATAATGCTGTAGAAGAAATGGCTTTGATTGCTGGTCAAAAACCAATGATTACTAGAGCTCGTAAATCTATCGCAACTTTCAAACTCAGAGAAGAAATGCCTATCGGATGCAAAGTTACTTTGCGTTCTGACAGAATGTATGAATTCTTAGAGAGATTAATCAACATGGCATTACCTCGTATCAGAGACTTCCATGGAATTACAGGTAAGAATTTTGATGGCCGCGGCAATTTTGCTTTCGGTATTAAAGAGCAAATTATCTTCCCTGAAATTAACTATGAAAAAGTTGAAACTGTCAGAGGTATGGATATCGTTATCTGCACATCAGCTAAAACTGATGAAGAGGCTAAAGTTCTCTTGAGCGGATTCAATATGCCTTACAAGAAATAAGCGGAGATTTTACTATGGCAAAAACGAGTTCAGTTTATAGAAACTTGAAAAGAGTTAAGATGGCTGCAAAATTTGCTAATCGCCGTCAAAAACTCAAAGATATCGTTATGGATAAAAACGCTTCTCCGGAAGATCGTTTCCAAGCGACATTGAAATTAGCTGAATTACCTCGCAATTCTGCAAAAATTCGCGCTCGCAATCGTTGCAAATTGACAGGTCGTTCACGTGGTTATTACCGGAAGTTCGGTCTGAGCCGTGTCGAGTTAAGAGATATGGCCAGCTTCGGTGAAATTCCGGGTTTGGTAAAATCAAGCTGGTAGTAAGGAGGTCTTAGAACATGTCTATGTCTGATCCTTTGGGCGATATGCTCACACGCATTAGAAACGCACAAAGAGCGAAGAAAACAGAGGTTATTTCTCCTGCTTCTCGCTTGCGTGAAAATGTTTTAGAAGTTCTGAAAAAAGAAGGTTACATTAACGGTTATGAAAAAGTAAACGTTCGTGCCGGTGTTGATGAACTTCACATTCAATTAAAGTACCATGAGGGTACTGGTGTTATTACTGAAATTTACCGTGTTTCTACTCCGGGACGTCGCGTTTATTCAAGCGTTAAAGATTTGCCGAGAGTTTATAATGGTTTAGGTATTTCTATCATTTCTACACCGAGTGGTGTAATGAGTGACTATGATGCCAGAAAAGCCAATGTTGGCGGTGAAATTCTGTGTCAAGTATTCTAAGGGAGAAAATGGATGTCTAGAGTTGGAAAATATCCTGTTACTATCCCTAATGGTGTTACAGTTACCATTAACGGCAATAATGTTAATGTTAAAGGTAAGTTAGGTGAATTAAGTTATGCTTTTGACGACAGTCATGTCGCAGCTAAGTTGGAAAATGGTAAAGTGGTTGTTTCTGCTTTATCTCAAACAAAGCAAGCAAGAGCTTTATGGGGCACAGCCCGTGCAACAATTAACTCTTTAATTAAGGGTGTCAGCGAAGGTTTCAGTAAGAATTTGGAACTGGTTGGTGTTGGTTATAAAGCTCGTGTAGAAGGCTCTCACAAATTAGTTTTATCTTTAGGTTTTTCTCATGATGTTATTTTTGAGGCTCCTAAGACAATTAATTTAGCTTGCCCGACTCCGACCCAAATCACTATTTCTGGTGCTGATAAACAATTGGTCGGTCAAATTGCTGCGGAAGTTCGCAAATATAGAAAACCAGAACCTTATAAAGGTAAAGGTGTTAAGTATGAAGGCGAATACATCCGTCGTAAAGAAGGTAAGAAGAAATAAGGGAATTTGAAATGAATACGCCAAGAGAATTATTTCAAAAAAGAAAAGAGCGTGTTAGAACTGCTTTGAAAAAAGCTGCAAACGGGAAAATGAGATTATCTGTTTTCCGTAGCGGTAAGCACATTTACGCTCAAATTATTGACGATGCTAAAGGTGTAACAGTTGTTTCTGCTTCAACATTAGATAAAGATGTTAGAAGTAAAATTGCTAAATCATCTACGGTCGAAGCAGCTACATTTATCGGCAAATTAGTTGCTGAGAAAGCTGTTAAGTCTGGTGTAAATGAAGTCGTTTTCGACAGAGGCGGTTACATTTACCATGGTCGTGTTAAAGCTTTAGCTGATGCAGCTCGTGCTGCCGGTTTGAAATTCTAGGAGAAAAACAATGGCACAAGCTGTAGATCGTCGTAAGACAGAAAAGAAAGAAGAACTGGTTGAAAAATTAGTTCACGTTAACCGTGTTGCCAAGACAGTTAAAGGCGGACGCACAATGTCATTTGCTGCTGTCGTCGTCGTTGGTGACTTGAAAGGCCGCGTTGGTTATGGTACAGGTAAAGCTGCAGAAGTTCCTGAAGCTATTACTAAAGCTACTAACGAAGCTAAGAAAAACATGGTTCGCATTCCGTTGCGTGAAGGTAGAACTCTTCACCACGATGTTAAAGGCCGTTTCGGCGCTGGTAAAGTTGTTTTGAGAACAGCTCCTGCCGGTACCGGTGTTATTGCCGGTGGTCCTATGCGTGCTATTTTCGAAGTTTTGGGCATTCAAGATATCGTTGCTAAATCTTTAGGTTCTAATAATCCTTACAATATGATTAAAGCAACATTTAATGCTTTGGAAGCTACAAACTCTCCGAGAATGGTTGCTGCTAAACGTGGTAAGAAAGTCGGTGATATTGTTAGCCGTCGTGAAAATACTGCTAATGCGAAACTGGATAAAGAGGAGGCTTAATCGATGGCTAAGAAAACTATTAAAGTTACGCAAATCGGAAGCGCTGCCGGTCGTCCTGAAATTCAACGTAAAACTTTAATCGGTTTAGGGTTGAATAAAATGTACAAGACCGTTGAGTTGGAAGATACTCCTTCAATCCGCGGAATGATCAAGAAGGTATCTCACCTCTTGAAAGTCGAAGAATAATTTTGTTTAAGGAAAAAAACAATGAAATTAAACGAATTAAAAGACAATAGAGGCGCTACAAAAGCTCGTATTCGTGTCGGTCGTGGTATTGGTAGCGGTAAAGGTAAAACCTGCGGTCGCGGACAAAAAGGTCAGAAATCTCGTTCTGGCGTTGCTGTTCACGGCTTTGAGGGTGGCCAAATGCCTATTTACCGTCGTTTACCAAAACGCGGCTTCAAGAATCCGTTTGCTAAAGAATATGCAGTTGTCAATTTGGATACTTTGCAAAAAGCTGTTGATGCTGGCAAATTATCTGCAAATGCTATTGACTTGTTAGCTTTGATGAACGCTGGCATTATTTCTCAAGCTAAAGATGGTTTGAGATTATTGGCTCGCGGAGCTATTACAACTAGTATCAATGTAACAGTTAACTCAGCTTCTAAAGCAGCAGTTGCCGCTGTTGAAAAAGCTGGTGGTAAGGTTAGCATTATCGAAGTCGAAAAGAAAGCTTCTGAAGCTAAATAAACTGCATTAAATGCACTTTATAAAAAAAAGGATATGGCAAATTCCATATCCTTTTTTGTTGTTGCTAGTGTTTAATCTTTTCTAGTAATTTCTGATAAATTCTTAGCGATTTTTTTATCAATAGCTTTTTTCTTTACTTTTTACGCTAAATTCGTATAATAAATTGAAATTCTTATTATTTTAATTCCTATTTTGAAAATGTTTCTCTGTGTGATGGGAGCTCTGTTTTGTGGAGCATATGCGTATTGGGCTATTTTTGAGTTTAAAGTGCCTGAATTTGAAACCATAGCAAGCGTATTGCGGTTAATCTCAATATTTGCTGCTATTATTATCGGAGGAGCCTGTATTCTGGGAGCTCTTTTGTGGAAGGTTTACCTTAAAGACCAGAAAGCCAAGTAAAAAATTATTTGGATGAGAATAAAAGCTGTCGATTAAAAATCGGCAGTTTTTTTATATCTGTATATCC
>CAMHFM010000008.1 GCA_946184595.1 uncultured Azospirillum sp. | reverse complement strand
GCATTATCCGTAATTGATGACATCATTTCCGGAAACAAAAATTCACTCACATGAGAAGTCAAAAAACCAAGAGCTTCAGCTAACGATGAATCTGCATCTGGTATTTCTCCCGATAAAATATTTTTTTTCAAATAATCTAAAATTTCATTTTTAGACCGATCATCAATAACTTCAAAATAGGGAGAAATCTTTGCCTCTAAAGGAAATCTTTTTAAGACTTCTTGGCAAAAACTATGTAAAGTCTGAATTTTCATTCCTCCCGGCGTATCCAATAAAACAGCAAACAATCGCCGAGCCATTGCCGTTAATTTCTCATATTCATCTCTGTTTTCAGGAAGTTTTCCTAATAAAGATAAAAGTTCCTTATCCAAGTCTTCTGCTGAAGCCACAGCCCATTCACTGAGTTTTTCGGCAATACGACTACTCATTTCGACAGCTGCTGCTTTGGTATAAGTCAGACATAAAATTTTAGCCGGCAAAACACCCTTTAATAATAAACGCAAAACACGATCTGACAAAACCTTGGTTTTACCGGTCCCTGCAGAAGCTTCAACCCAAACCGAACGTAACGGATTAGATGCACGACGTTGTTGTTCCGTCGCTTTTTGCCCTCTCAATTGTTTTTCTTGTTTCCAATCTTCAGCTGACATCTAATCATCTTCTCCAAAAGTAATTTCGGCCATACGGCTCAAATGTTCATAATCCGAATAACGTGGTGCATATTTCGGGTTAGGTTTGCTAATATATCCGGTAGTCTCAAAATCGAACAAAGAAACCAATTCAACTATTCGATCATAGGTATTTTGCAAAACTTCCTCAACATCTGCAAAGATTCCTGTTTCTTGACGCCCTAATTGCCAATATCTAAGAGATTCAACCTGTCCTTTTTCTATGCCAGGGAAACCGCCTCTTTCTGCAATAATTGCTTCTATTGGTAATTGCGGTGCATAAGAATGTTGTATTTCCTTCGGAGAACGAGCTTGCCCTGTTTTATAATCCAATATATTAATTTTGCCGTCACACGTTACATCAACTCGATCTGCTTTTGCCGTAATTGTAAAACTTCCGGCCGGAGCTTCAAAATTATAAGATCCTTCTACTTCATTATAAATTTTAGCAATATTCTGCCGATAGGTTGTTTCACGAGCTACCAACCAATCAATTATCTTAATAAAATTCGGACGCCAAAATGCAATTTGTTCGGCTGGAATTTGATATTTTTCAAAATAGATATCACCAAGCCTTAAAAGTTCTTCTTTAGCATTTTGAGGGTAAGAATCACTATATTTATTATTAAACTCTTCTAAAATTTCATGCACAATACTTCCGTAATCGGCAAAAGTTAAAGCTTGTTCCAAATCATCTAAGGGCTTTAACTTCAATATATATTTAGCGTAAATAATATATGGATCACGCATTAAATTTTCGACAGCACTGGCTGATAAGCACCGAGGACGCGCCGAAACAGGAGGCTTTGGTGCCGGCGGCAAAATTCGTTTAAGAACAGATGCTTTATCCATATATTCTGCCCAATCTATATAATAAGCGCTTTCCAAAGTTTTAGGATTAACACCTAATGCTTGCAAAACCGTTTCTATACGCATCAACCAACGAGATTTAACCATAGGTGTTCTTTGAACACGATCGGCACGTGTTATAAAAACTTCCTGCCCGCACAACAAAGAACTGAAATCTTGAGCTAAAACACCAATATTTTTTTCAGGCAAGGGTAATCCGAAATCTTTTTTCATCGGTCTTGATAACCACGGATCTGCCTGTACCGCTTGCGGCCAACTGCCCTCATTAACTTCACCGATAATAATACGATCAAACTGCATAAGTCTGGCCTCAATAGGACCTAAAATTTTAAGACGCGGGTGCATTCCGTAACGGCGACGAACCGTTACACGTCCCATTAAAACCTCAAACCAACCGGCATATTCTATAGGAGAAATTTCTCCTAAAATACCCGCTTTATCCAAAACATCAGCAATAAACTTAGCGGCAGCTTCTCCATCATCACCTTTCCACAACACTTTGTCACCGCTTTTTGCATCTGTTGTTGCCAATAATTCCGCTGCCTGAATATGCTTTTGCAATAAAGATAAAACCGAAACTTTCGGTTTCTCATATAAGGTGGACAGTTCCTCTAAAACTTTTTTCAATCTATCAACAACATCCGTCTCTGCGCTTTTATCCTTTTCACGCAAATACTGACATTCATACAAACGCACTTTTCGCCGGACATCAAAAAGTTTCTCTCCGTTAGCAAACAGCGGATATTTCATCAAGCTCAATAAAGCTGTCGGAGAAAAATGCTCTTCTATGACCGATAAAATCTGTCGCAAAAAAATGCCGACTGGTGTCAAAGTCAATGGGACACCTGCTGAATCATCAACTTGAATATTCCATCGAGCCAATGCCGCTGCTACTTGTCGAGCCAATGTTCGATCCGTTGTGACTAACGCAGCCGTTTTTTCCGGAGTATTAAGCGTTTCCCTCATTAACAAGGCAATCACTAACGCTTCTATACGTGCATTATTACAATTAATAAAGTGCATTCCGGATATTGCTTGATCCGAAATACAAGTTTTATCTAATTGCCGCCACTTTTCAGAAGTTCTCGCCGGACGCATAACCTCTGAAACCAAAATTTCTCGCTCTTTATTCTGAGGTAAAACAAAATCAGGAATTAAAAATCGATCAATATCCAAGTAATCCAAAAGTTGTTTCAGTTCATATTGCGGATGGACCTCATCAATCTGTTGCCAGCTTTCTTCATCCAAATACTTATCCAAGCCGGACAGAAAAACTTGTCCATTATCAAGACCATAAACCGTCTTAACTAATTCTTTCATTAAAGGAAAAGCAGCCGTTGTTCCTGCAACAACAATTCTCTTTTGCGGATTTATTTTTTTCCAAACATTGATCTGAACCTGCAACAAAAGTTGTTGTCTTTCCACCGCATCGATTTTACCGGAATCTTGTAATATCCCCGGCCAATATTGCGTAATAATACGCAAAAATTTTAATGTTTCCTGCCAATGAACCGCATATTCCTCAGGGACAATATTATCTAATTTATCAAACGAAAGCTGCTGTTGAGTTGTCAAATCCATTAACGAACAAAGTTCTGAAGCCAAAGCCACTGCCTGCCCTGCCGGCATTTTTTCAAGCCCGTAATCCGCCGGCTTTGACATAATAATTTTTGTAAAAATCATTAAACGCTCTGTTGCAGACATAGCCGGAGATAAATTTTTTAATTCCTCACTTAGATCAAAACCGGTAATTTGCAAAGCCTCCTCTTCCGTTTCTGCTAAAGGCTGCATTTGCGGCAAAATAGTCGGCTGTAAACCTTGTTGCCGAACAAAAGCCTCTTGTAATGATTTACATGCTCGACGATTAGGCAACAAAAATAAAACATCAGCCAATGCAAACGGCTGAAGCTTATATTCTTCCAAAAAATGTTCTGCAATTACATCTAAGAAAGAGCAACTGGCAGGAATATTATAAATCTTCGTTTCCATAACATTCCGATTGTAATAAATCCACAAATTAAGTCAATAACCTAAAAAAACATTGTCATTTAATATAATCATTGCTATAAGCAAACCGAACTTACAAATACGGAAAAAATGACAACTTATATGCCTGATTATATACGGAAAATTCCGCGTCAAAAAGCAATTAATCTTGCAAATGGTTATTTGCAGGAACGTATTTATAATGGCTCCAATATCCGTATTATTTTTGAGCACGGTGTTCATATTTTTAATGTTGCAAAAATTGCCGAAGCAATTGCCAAACAAACAAACGGAAAGCTTGATCCTGAAACCGCTTATACGCTGGGATTAGTTCATGATATCGGTCGCATAAAAGATGAGACAATCACCAAAATTCCGCACGGAATCGAAGGTTATAACTATTTAATGAAAACACCTTACACCGCTCTGGCACCTATCTGTATTACGCATAATTTTATTGATAAAGATATTAAACAGAGTGATTTTCCGACCTATAGTCCAGAATTATTTAAATGGACTAAAGAATATTTATCCAATATTGAATATAACGACTACGATCGCCTCATCCAAGTTTCAGATTTATTTTCACGCGGCAAAGAAATTATGAGTATTCGCCAACGTCTTGATAAAAATAAATCTTTCTATCATATCGAAAATTTATCTTATGAAGACAAAGCTTTCGCTCTCCGAGATTATTTTAATAACAAATACAACATTGATATCGAACAAATTGTGGCTGATTTATTTGATTTGCGCAAACACAGCACAGAAAAAGCAGTCATCTTTTTCTTTCCCAAAAAATCCTTTGGGCAAAATTATACCAAAGATTCTTTTGAAAAATAAGCTTCAGCAATTTTTGTTGCTTCCGGATCTCCGACATGAAACCATTTATCTTGATGGATATAATATCCTAATCTTCCTTCTCGTTGTAAGCGATCGAAAATATCTATCAACCAATACTTGCCCTCCGGTTCATTATCAAATACCCGTGCATGACAAATCATCACACCACCATATAAATATGGAGCTGTTGTCTCTTTATCACGACGACGAACAGGTTTACCCTCAACAACCAAATAATCTCCATTTGATCCGACACCATAGGCTTTATCCAACGGTTGTAACATCAACATCATATCGTATTTGTCACCATCCCAAGCCTTAATCATATCTTCAAGCAAGGAATGTCCAGCACTATCTGCCCATAAAGCATCACTATTAATGACTAAAAAAGGGCCTCGTTGCATTTTAGGTAAAGCATGTTTTATGCCTCCGCCTGTTTCAAGAGCCTCCTCTTCTTCCGAAAAGATAAAATTCATATCTCCACGGGCTGTTAAATGCTCTCGAATCATATCACCTTTATAACACAAATTAACGATACAATCTTTAATACCCGCTTCTTTTATATGATCAATATTATAATCTATCAAACTTTTACCGGCAACTTTTACTAACGGTTTGGGCTTGTCATCTGTTAAATGTAGCATCCTCTTCCCACGACCTGCTGCCAAAATAAAAGCCTGCATTATTTGCTCCATTCTTCCAAACTCCTTACGAATTTAGCCAAAGCCCGACCACGATGTGAAATTTTACTTTTTTCCTCACCGTTCATCTCGGCAAATGTCCGCCCGTCACCTTCATCCGGAACAAAAATCGGATCATAACCAAATCCCCCGCTTCCTTGTTTATGAGAAAGTAAGTGCCCGTCAACCCGACCCTCAAAAACTTGGCATTCTAAAGTTTGCGGATGAGCTAAGGCAACCACACAACTGAAATGAGCTTTTCTGTTATCAGAGTGTGTTGCTTCAATCTCACCAAGTAATTTAGCAATACCTTTATCAAAATCTCTATCCGGAGCATAACGTGCTGAATAAACGCCGGGACGTCCGCCCAAAACATCAACGCATAAGCCGCTGTCATCGGCCAAACAATATTCACCTGATATTTTTGCCAATTCCACAGCTTTTAATCTGGAATTTTCTTCAAAAGTCGTCCCCGTTTCTTCCACGTCCGGAAGATTTAAGTCAACAGCCGAAACCACTTCAATATGATACGGGGCCAAAAGTTCTGAAATTTCCTGAATTTTTCCCTTATTATGAGAGGCAATGACCAGTCTTTTAATTGTCATAAATTATACTCCTAAAACCTCATGTTGCTTTGCAATAAGTTGCGCTATAGAAGTCTTCGCTAAACTTAAAAGTTTTCCGAATTCTTCTTCACTGAAAGGTTCTCCCTCAGCTGTTCCTTGAATTTCGACAATTTTACCGCTTTCTGTCATTACAAAATTCATATCTACCTGAGAGTTTGAATCTTCTTCATAATCGACATCGGTTACCGCCTCTCCGTCACAAATATCACAAGATACGGCAGCCACAAACTCACGAATAGGATTTTCAGCCAATTTCCCTTCTGACATCAATTTTTGAATAGCCAAATACAAAGCAATAAAACTTCCGGTAATTGAGGCTGTACGGGTTCCACCGTCAGCTTGCAACACATCACAATCGACAGTAAAACAGAGTTCCTGAATCTTAGTCAAATCAACTGCCGCTCTTAGCGAACGCCCGATAAGACGTTGAATTTCCTGTGATCGACCGGAAGGTTTCTTTGTTTCTCTGGGGATACGGGTTTGTGCTGCCCGCGGCAACATCGCATACTCTGCAGTAATCCACCCCTTTTCTTGTCCTTTCAGCCATGCCGGAACTTTGTCCTCAACCGATACTGTACAGACAACATGGGTATTTCCGAATTTTACTAAACAAGATCCTTCCGCATAAGGATTAAAATGCGGAATAAATTCTATCTCTCTGATTTGATTATTTGCGCGTCCTGATTGTCTCATTTTCGATTCTCCTTTGCTTTAAGAATAAAAGCTGAAAATTAACTTAGGGTAAAAACAAAAAAATTTAAATAAAAAAAGTGCCTCCGCTAAAGCGAAGGCACTCATTCACATGAAAGGATTATTGTAAGAACGTCTCAATAGAGACCTTCTTTTTTGACGAATGCTTAAAATTTAAATTTAGCATTAATCAAACCTGTGTGATCCTCATAATGATCACGGAAGCGGCCTTGATATCCCAAAGAAACAGATACATCATCCGTTACATCGGCCGTAATACCCAATTCAGTTTCCATTCCCAGACGATCTAACTTTTCGCCTTTAACACTGTAAGCTGAACCATTAGCCAATGAAACGAGAGAATTACCGTCATCAGATGAGATATCATATGTAGCAGCTAAACGGAATTCAGGACGTAAATTCCAACCGTTTTCAAGTTCGAAATCGTGGCTGACTTTTGCACCAACGACACCTGTTAACAAATCGGAATCATTGCCATAAACATATTGACCGGCTTTATCCTTGTAACCATCTTGCATCATATGAACATAACGCAATCCGGCTTCCGGTGTAAAGATTGTACCGTTGCAAAGATCCATATCATAACCGGTCATAGCCTGTAAGCCCAAACTCTCAACATCGTAATCTGCAGTAACTCTGTTGTTGAAAACATATTTCTTTTCATCGTAATCAGACCAGTTATAAGAAGCAACAGCATTAACAAACCATGCGCTTGGTTTATATTCACCATAAACAAAGGCGGTGTGTGTATCAATATCTGTATCACGCTTGAAACCATCAACATCGGTGTTGGTATAAGCATAACCGATACCGGCTTTAACAGCATCGTTAATTTGTTTTTCAAAACCGAAAGCAACACCGGTTGAATCTGCTTCATAACCTTTAGCTTTACGTGTATCATCTTTATCAGCATGATTATAAAGCATTTGAACCCACATTGCACCGTTTTCAAATAACTCATCACCGGAAGCTTTTCCTTCAGCACGAGAAGCGACAGAACCACCGCTCAAACGTGTTGAAATTGCACCAAAGATTTGGTTGATGTTTTCGGTTTGTGTCTGTTGAGCAACCGGAGTAACCTCAGGAGCCAAAGCTGTAACAGCATCTAAAGCAACACGAACATCTCCGGCATTATTAGATTGCAACATCTCATTAACATTATTGATAATGTTATTCAAAATCGGATTGTCGCTGGTTGCACTTGTCAAAGCAGCAATAGTACCACCTTCATTGGCATCAGCACCTGTTGAGGCTGCAATTTCAGCACCTGATTTCTTTTCGGCGACCAAATTACCTTCATCATCTATGCTGACATTATACAAATTATTCGTTGCAACTTTGAAGCTACCTTCTTCAGTATCAATATTATCTGCAATTTTAACAGAACTTGAAGAAACACCAGCCGCAAACTTTGTATTAACATTAACGTCACCATCTAATACAACATTAGCCGCATCAATAACTTTTTCCTGAGAACTATTACTATCAAAAGCTAAAGTAGAATTATCAGCAAATGTAACATCTCCCGTTGTTTTAACTTGATTTGAACCAGCATCTAAAGTTCCACCACTGGTAACATTAACGTCACCATCACCAAAATCAAGATTATCACCTAAAGCAACATTACCTTTGATATTCGTTGTACCACCGGAAATAGCTTGAGCTAAAGTACCTCCGGTCAAATCAACAATACCACTATTATCAACAGCAGAAGCTAAATTGCCGGCATCTGTTGTTAAGAGACCTTCTTCAGCAACGGCAATATTGGCAGCTGATAAAACAGCATCACTGATAACATCATCACCGCTGATATTCAAAGTACCCTCACCGGAAACGGCATGAGCAATTGTTCCGCCGGTAACCTCATAAGTACCATTAGCAATCTCGACAGCTCCTTTAACATTATTAGCATTGGCAGTCAAAGAACCCTCAAATATTTGTATCGGATCACCATTCTCATCTACCCCTGTAACACCTACAACAATATCATTAGCAATTGTCTTAGCTGCTACTGCCGGTGATGTTTCTTCTCCGCTTTCTTCATCAATAACAGCAGGTATTGCATCGGCAATAGAAACATCGCCTGTAATTATAACTGAACCACTACCTTCAACATTAGCGGCTAATTCTCCATCTGACATGAAATAATAACCATTATTGATAACGGCACCCTCAATTTTATCAGCAGTTGCAGATAGTTGACCATTATTGGTAACTGTTGCATCAATTGCTTCCGTAACTGTTAAAACAGCATTTTCTGCAACATTAATATTGTTTAAATTATCTGCGGCTATATCCTTATCATAGGTTAGAGCACCGGAATTAACATTCAAAACTTCAGCATTAACATTACCGGTAATCATTTCAGATAACTGACCAGTATTTATAGACGTAACAGCATCATCACCTTCTCCGGTTGTTGTCGTTCCTAAATCAATATTAACGGCTGCAGCCTTACCAACAACTTCATCAACAGTTTCTCCGATAATATCACCGTCCAGAACACCACCTTTTTTCAGAGTAAGTTCACCACCGATAACATTACCTGTTAATGTCTTACTTAAATTAATTTCACCATTATTGATAATATCTGTTACACCACTTAAAGTTGTGTTGCTTCGTATTTTCAATAAACCATTGTTTTCAACAACAGCATCACCTTCAGTATCGCGAGCAATCGTTAAAGTACCCGGCTGAAAACCTTCACCACCGATAATACTGGCTATTGTATTATTGCCTTCAAAGGTTAATGTTTTGCCATCAGCAACAGTTAATGTTTTATTTGGATTTGTTGAATAATCTTCTGTTTCATGGGTATATAAACCAATATATGTATTTTCACCCATATTAACATTACCAACAGTAAGGTTGTTTCCTAATATTAATCCTCCGGCAGAATATTCTTCACCTTCATCCTCAAAGGTACCTTCCTGAAGATTAACATTAATATTAGACACATCAGAACCTGCATTTGTTTCAGTTAAATAACCTGAAATTGTCAAATCTTTGTCACCATCAATGGTCATGGCATCATGCAAAGTTACTTGACCATCTTCAACAACCATATCCTGTGTCATGGTTGCGCCGGTTCCTGTCAAATAATAAGCATTACCTGACAATGGAGACTCTTGCTCAACAAAGTCTGTAACTGACATATTTATATCTTCAGCCATAGCATTACCAGCCACAAATGTTGTCGCAACAAGAGCTGTTGTTAAAAACAAATTATTTCTCATTCAAATCTCCCTTTAATTTGTCTTATAAAATCTGTTTTTGGATATATCGTGAGCATAAAACAAAACCACCTTATAGGTGGTCGGAGAGTTGAACAATCATACAGTATAAAATGACTCCCATAGCCTTTTAGCCGAAGCTTTGGACATTCGCTAAGGGCTCCCCGACCATATTACTATATAATCGGGGATATATTCATTATTATCAGCAGTCTTAAGATAATAATTTGACGATGTTATACCCTAACACCGTATACTGTACGAGCCGTTCAAAGCCCCATGCCCTATAGACACTAAACATAAAACTTTATGTCTGGTAACACTCTAGAATAAAAAATCAAAAAATACAACCCAAATTTTAATTTAAACACAAAAAAGCAGTTTTTCCAAATAGAAAAAACTGCTTATCTTTTAACCTGGATGCATCTCAAGGACGCATTTCAAGCACAAAGCGCGCTTTTGCACAACATGCCTTTGTAATCAGGAGCTTCTCACCTTTTTCCGGATCATACCGGAAGTATGGCAACTCATAAGCCCATGACCAGTACAAGCCTTTGATCTCCGGCTGCCCTGCCTCTTTAAGAGATTTGTTCAAATCTTCTTTGAACCAGTGCATTGACTGCAACACATCTAAACATGGCATACGCTTGATAACTCGCAGTCCTCTTTGAGAGAATAATAGCTGAGGGGCAAATTCTCGATAATCACGCTCCCTCTCATAGACCAGATTCTGCTCCTCTGGCAACAAAACAAATACTGACTTACCGAATGTCTTTAAGACAACCCCGCGGACAGTCTTACCTTCTTGTAGCTTACTTGAGAATGTATTATCGGTAAATAAATACATCCCAACATCGATATACTTAAAATCCGCCTTACAAAAGGTAATTACTTCCGGTCCTCCGGTAAAATCTCTCTGAGTACCTTCCGCCTGCATATCGTCAGAACGAAAGATCGCATTCCAAATTTTTTTTAGAAAATTTTGTTTCATAGCTTTATAATTTTATGATAATACTTTTGCACACATAAATTAACAAAAAATTAGACAAAAGTCAAATTATTTATATTTCCCCTTACCTGGAAGCACAAAAAAAACACATTTTTCCTAAAATTGCGGAGAATGAGATTAAAAAACTTGGAGAATTAGATTAATACGAAGAAAGTCTTTGAACGCAGTGTACACAAAACAGTACATTTTTCTAAAATTGCGGAGAATGAGATTAAAAAACTTGGAGAATTAGATTAATACGAAGAAAGTCTTTGAACGCAGTGTACACAAACAAGTACATAAGTTCAAAGACTTTCTAGTAGTAATCAATTAAACAAGTTTTTAAAGGTGACCGAGGTGGAAAAGATTATAATACTTAGATAAAGAACCGTTTTCTACCGTCCAACTGAAATCCTTACGCAGAGCATTAACTTTCATTTGCTCTATTTGCTCAGGATTTGCATAAAAAGTCATTAACACTTTCTCTAAAGTCTCGGCAAAAGCGTTAATATTATTTTTAAGGCGACTTGCGGCAATATTCGTTCCATAAACGCGACGCTTATTAGCAAAGAAAACTTCTGTTCTGAAACCATCAATACCATCATCAATCGTGTCAACCAAACCACCTGTAGACATAGCAACCGGTAAAGCACCTTTAGCCATAGCTTCCATTTGTGTTAAACCACACGGCTCAAAACGACACGGCATCAAGTAAAAATCAGAAGCTAACTGAATAGCATAAGCAAATTCATCCCTATACCCACGGAACACAAACAAGCGTTTTGCAGCAGCCGGATTAATTTCTTGCAACTTGTCTTTCAAATCTTTCAAAATTTTAAAATATTCATCACTACCGGCACCACCCATAATAAAGATTGGCAAATCAGCCGCCATATCTCCAGCATACTTACTATATAATTTTATTAAAGCCTGTGCCGCAACATCATATCCTTTCTGCTCAACCATACGAGATGTTGCACAGAAAATAGGTGTTTTTTCTATATTTTTAACCGACTTTTCAATATCCTCGAATTGATAAATATCGACCAAAGGAATAACCTTATTTTTATAAGCTTTATCCTTTGCTA
>CAMHFM010000007.1 GCA_946184595.1 uncultured Azospirillum sp. | reverse complement strand
CATTATTTTGAAAACATAAATTATAACTATTATCAAATGAAAAATGATTTATTCTATAATCAAAAATCACCAGGCCGACAAACCATACGACGAAAATAAATAAAATAAAAATTAGTCCGATCTTCTTCATCAAGCCCCACTACATAAATTTAATCAACGTATGTTTGACTGTATAATAAGCTGTTATCATCGATATAAAACAAGAAAACAGAGGCAGGCTGAATATAATCAACCAATCCATCATAGATAAAGTCGTTTCGCTGACAATACCACCTTCTATTTGTGATGCTAAACCAGAAATAACAAAAATAGTCGGAATAACAAGAATCAAACCGTAAACCCCGCCCATAAAGCCTAAAAAGCAAGCCTTTCTTGCATATTGTTGCGCAACGTATGTATCTTTAGCTCCCATCAAATGCAAGATTTCAATAACATGATGATGTAAACCTAAACTCGTTTGCGTACAATAAAAGATTGCACCGGAAGTTACGGCAACAACTAAAATTAAAACCACCATCGCCAGCAATCTTAAACTATCAGCAAATTTAATCAATTTATCTAACCATATTTTATGATCATCAACTGACGCTAAAGGAATTTCTTTAACCAAACTTTCTGCGAGTTTTGAAAAATTAATATGCATTCCTTTTTTGACTTTAACATCAATCAGTCGTGGCGCCGGCAAATCCGAAACATCAACACCATCACCTAGCCATGGTTGCAATAATCTGTTTAATTGTTTATCTGACAAAGGAGTAGCTTTTTCAACCCCTGGCCATTCATTAAGAAATTCAACAGCTTTACTTTGTTGGCGTAAAACTTCTGCAGTCATAGCCTCTTTATTATTTCCGACGACAGGCATAATTTGAACCGTTAACGCACCTAATATACTATCATTCCAAGTTTTTACCATGGCATTAACAGATAAAGTCCCGGCCAATGTTACCCCAAAAAGGAAAACGGCGATGCAAACCATAACCTGTAAAAAGACATTAGAACTATCATCCTGCAATGGAACTTCTTGCTTTCTTGAGCTGATAATATCCTTACTCATGGATACCTCCCTTAACAGTATTATCTTCAATTATCGGACGATAAATTTTCAACCCGCGATTTTGAAGATGTAAGCGAGGGAAAGGGAAATCCGTAATTAATTTTTCACTATGTGTAGCGATAACAACTGTTGTTCCCAACTTGTTTAATTCAACAAATAATTTCATTAATTTATGAGCAATATCACTATCTACATTTCCTGTCGGTTCATCGGCCAGCAATATTTCTGGTCTGTTAATAACAGCACGAGCAATTGCTACTCTCTGTTTTTCACCACCGGATAGTGTAGAAGCCGGCTCTTTAATTTTTTTGTCTAATTCTACCCATTGCAAAAGTTCAGTTACTCTTTTCCTGACTTCACGCTCATCCATACCGCAAACTCTTAAAGGAAGAGCTACATTATCAAACGCGCTCATATGATCCAACAATCTGAAATCCTGAAAAACAACGCCTATCTTTCGGCGCAATAACGCCAAACTGTCTCTATCCGTATAAGTAACGTTTCTTCCAAAAATTTTAACGATTCCCCGAGAAGCTTTTTGAGAAAGATACATCATACTTAATAACGATGTTTTTCCGGCTCCGCTTTTTCCTGTTAAAAAATGAAAAGAGCCTCGTTTTAACGCCATATTGATATCGCTTAATATTTCTGCACCTTGCCCATAGCGGATACCAACATTCTGCATACCTATAATCATATCCATGTCGCTGACGCTTTTTATCAAGATTCTCTCTCCTTCTGTTTTGAACAGCATATAGCAAGAATTATATTTAATAAAATGTTTTTTTACTTTGATTAAATGCTTTTTGATAATATAGTAAATTCCAAGAGGTAAAAATGAAAATATATTGTCCGAAATGCCAAACCTGCTACTCAATAGAAGATGCCTTGCTTTCTAAGAAAGGCAAAAAGTTACGTTGCAAACGTTGTGGAGAAGTATGGACATATACGGCTCAAGACGAAACCACCCCTCCGCAAAATGTTCTCGCCGATACCAATGGCGAAATGGTGGCAACACCAAATCCTGAAGCTGAAGAGAACGAAACAGAAAATCAGGATAATGAAATAAATATCATTTTTTCAAGACTGAAAGATGAAACCAATAAGATTGATACGGAAATAAATGAACTTCCAACCCTAAAGAAGATTTTTCCCCGAATCAAAAAGCTTCTCGGTTGGGATAAATACTCTACAATATTTTTTGAAGTCCTTGGGCTTTTGGTTATTATCTGCTTAAGTCTTTTTGCGGCGCGCTTTGAAATAGTACGCCGGATTCCTCAGGCTGAAGTATTATACAGCAGCTTAGGCATTCCATCCCGTGTTATCGGCGAAGGCCTTGAATTTCAAAATATTGTTCGAGGATACAATGATTCAGAAAATCCCCAGCAACTCAGCGTTAATGGCTTTATTTATAACACTACAGATGATGAATTGGAAATCCCGACTGTTTTGATAAATATTCTGAATGAAGACGCTTCAAGCATTCAACAAATAAAACAAACTCTAGAAACAAAGAATATCCAAGCAAAAGCAAAAATTTCTTTTAATCTTCAAATAAATGTTCCTACTGAGGCTAAATATATCTTACTGACTTTTACGAAATAACTACCACTTATTCCAATGAATTTTTTCCGGCTTAAATCTGTCTGTCGGCTGTTTAGGCTCGTCCTTCGGATATCCTAAAATAACAATGGAAAGCGGACGAATATTTTTCGGTAAAGAAAACATTTCCTGCAGACCGGCAATGACTTTAGGCATTGGTGCCGCCCCACAAAAACAAGCCCCTATTCCTTTGGCGTGAGCTGCCAACAACAGATTTTCAGAGGCTAAAGAGCAATCAATATCCGAATAATTCCAAGTCTCATCTTCTTTATGACGGCTAAATGCTTCATCGGTATTACCGCAAACCAAAATAACGGCACTGGCATCTTTTGCAAAAGAAGTCCAGGGCTGAACATGACGCAAAGCCGTCATTTGTTCTTTATCTGTTATAACAAAAAATTCCCAAGGCTGTTTATTGTGTGCAGAAGGAGCATACTGCGCTGCACGTATAATATCTTCTAAATCAGACTGACTGATTTTTTTTGTTGTATCAAATTGACGAACGGAACGACGGGTTAAAATCCCCTCAAATAAATCCATACTTTTTCTCCTCATTACTGGACTGTTCTGTTTAAATTTTCGATTCTCGGCAAAACTGTATTTTCAATTAAAAAAGAAATTGCTTTTTCAACCATTTTATCCGTCGCAATAAAATGTTTCCATACGTCTGCTTGCGAAGATTGCGCCTCAATCTTTTTAATAAGCGTTAAATAAACTTCCGCCATTTGAGAGAGGGAATCAATAATTTCAGCAACATACGAAGGAAGCTTCATATCATCTCGTCCACCCCAAAAACCTTCAACAAAGCCATACTCTATTTCATCATAACGTAAACGACATAAAGCAATAAAGTCCGACATATTTTCTGATTTATGATACGTTGACAACTCGATTTGATTTTTCTTAACATCCTGAAAAACCTCATCCCACAGTCCCATAAAAAACTTAAAAAATAAATCAGCCTCTTCTTTGGTTTCCAAGCGCGGCGTACGATTCTCCTCCCAAAAAGAAGAAATAACATCTGTCGGACGCAGATTAAGATTCGGAGAGCATATTGCACCGGCAAACTTCATCTTAACCACCGCTAATGGGGACGGGCAGCTGTAATGCTCTAAAAATTTTTTGAATTTATCATCACCAAGATATTTATTTTCAATTTGCATTTTACTGAACTTCATATATATAGTTAAAATTATGATTAATGTAATGGAGTTTTTAAAATTGTCCAGTCCAAAAATTTTCAACCTTGTTTTATTGACTTCCCTTTTATGCAGCTGCAGTATATTGGATCCGTATATTGACCGACGACGCAACCCCGGAACAAGTGATATTTCTCGATTATATACGGGTACTTCAAAACCGGATGCTCCGGCAGTCTGCTATAATCCGTTTCTAAGCCAAGAAAGCGAACTTCAAGCCCTCGCCGATGCCGAATGCGTTAAAAACAGCACCGGAACACATGCTGTTTTTGTAAAAAAAGATGGTTTTTCCTGCAAAGTACTTTTACCCGCAACTGCATACTATAAATGTGTAAAATAGGATTCTTAAATAATGTCTGCATCTTTAGAAAAAACAATCAATAATAAATTACTGTCTATTTTTAATACTTTGGGTTACGATTCCAAATTTGCCGTTGTCAAAACTTCTGACCGTCCAGATTTAAGCGATTTTCAATGCAACGGTGCTTTAGCTCTAGCCAAAAGCGAGCACAAAAACCCGCGCGAAATTGCCTCTCAAATTGCCGAAGAACTAAAGAAAGACGCTGATTTTGAAACCATTTCTGTTGACGGTCCCGGATTCATTAATCTCAAAATCAACAATTCTTTAATTGGCAAAATCATTGATTCGACAAGTATAGATGAGCGTTTAGGTTGCGAAAAAGTGGAAAGCCCGAAAAAAATCGTGCTTGATTTTGGCGGTCCGAATGTTGCTAAAGCCTTACACGTTGGTCACTTACGTTCTGCCGTTATCGGTGAATCGATTCGCCGTATTGAAGAATTTGTCGGAAACAAAACAATCTCTGATGTCCACTTCGGAGATTGGGGTACCCCGATGGGTATGATTTTAGCTGAAATTATCCGCAAAGATGGAAATTTAAGCAAAGCCCATAATTACAATATTGAAGAAATTTCCGCTTTTTACAAACAAGCCAATATCCGTTGCAAAGAAGATGAAGGGGCAAAAGAAACCGCACGCCAAATCACGGCTAAATTGCAAGACGGCAATTCCGAATACCGCAAAGCATGGCAACATTTGAGAGATGTTTCCGTTGCCGCGGTTAAGAAAAATTATGATGAGCTTGATGCACATTTTGACCTATGGTTAGGTGAAAGCGACGCGCACGAAACATGCGGCGAAATAATCAAAATAGCACAACAAAAGGGTATTTCCGAAGTTGATGACGGCGCGACCATTATTCGTCTGGAAGAAAGCAATAAACCTAAACCGCCGGTTATTCTTGTTAAAAGTGACGGCGGCTATGCTTATCAAGTCACAGATATTGCCACAATAAAAATGCGCGTTGATGACCTGAAAGCCGATGAAATTATCTATGTCGTTGATAAACGCCAATCTTTGCACTTTGAACAAGTTTTTGAAGTTGCCGAAAAATTAGGTATCGCCCCGAACGTTAAATTGCAACATATCGGATTCGGCACAGTTAACGGCGCAGACGGCAAACCTTTCAAAACCCGTGACGGCGGTGTCATGAATTTGGAAGATTTAATCAAACTTTCCAAAGATAAAGTTCGCGAATCAATGCCCGAACCCGATGACAAATACGATGCCGCATATATTGAAAAGTTGACGACACAAATCGCTATGGCTGCTATTAAATTCCAAGATTTGAAAAATAATATCGCTTCCGGCTATATATTTGAATTAGAAGACTTTGCTAAATTTGATGGTAAAACGGGTCCATACATTCAATATGCTATCGCCAGAATTAACTCGATTCTGCGTAAAGGAAACAATATTAAAGAAGGTAATGTTCTTATTACCAATAATGAAGAACGCGATTTAGCTCTCAAAATTATGCAATTGAATAATATCGTTATGCGTGCACATGAAAGTAAAGAGCCAAGTATCATTTCCGATTACGCTTACACATTAGCCCAAACTTTCAGTACATTCTACAACGCATCCTCAATTATGAATGCCGAAAGTCCTGAAATTTCAGCCTCTCGCTTGCGCTTAGCTCGCCTGGTAAGAGATGTTTTGACTAAACTGCTCTATCTCCTTGGCATCGAAGCCCCGGAAGTTATGCTCAAAAAAGCATAATATCCTCTTGAAAAAAAATGATTTCGTGATAAATTACCCCCGAATGAATTAACAAAAACGGCATTCCTTTTGGTATGTCAAAATTTAAGGAGATAATAAATATGACAATTCGCGTCGGTATTAACGGTTTTGGCCGTATCGGTCGTTTAGTTTTCCGTGCTGCCCAAGAGAGAAACGATATTGAAATCGTTGGCATCAATGACTTAATTGATGTTGAATATATGGCTTATATGCTTCGCTATGATACAATGCACGGTCAATTCACAGGTTCTATTGAAGTAAAAGATGGCAAACTCGTTGTTAACGGTAAAGCTATCCGCGTTACCGCTGAAAAGAACCCTGCTGATTTGAAATGGAATGAAGTCGGCGCTGATTATGTTGTTGAATCAACAGGCTTATTCCTCACAAAAGAAAAAGCTCAAGGTCATATTGATGCTGGTGCTAAATATGTCGTTATGTCTGCTCCGTCTAAAGACGATACACCAATGTTTGTTTGCGGCGTTAACACCGATTCTTATGTTAAAGGCACACAATTCGTTTCTAACGCTTCTTGCACAACGAACTGTTTAGCTCCGATTGCAAAAGTTTTACACGATACTTTCGGTATTAAAGATGGTTTAATGACAACCGTTCACTCTACAACAGCTACTCAAAAAACAGTTGATGGTCCATCTATGAAAGATTGGCGTGGTGGTCGTGCTGCTGCCGGCAACATCATCCCTTCTTCTACCGGTGCTGCAAAAGCTGTTGGTAAAGTTATTCCTTCTTTGAACGGTAAATTGACAGGTATGTCAATGCGTGTTCCAACATTGGATGTTTCTGTTGTTGACTTAACAGCTAACTTGGAAAAACCTGCTACTTATGAAGAAATTTGCGCTGCTATGAAGAAAGCTTCTGAAGGCGAATTAAAAGGTATCTTAGGTTATACTGAAGATGCTGTTGTTTCTTCTGACTTCTTGGGCGATTCTCGTACTTCTATTTTTGACGCCAAAGCCGGTATTCAATTAACACCGACTTTCGTTAAGGTTGTCAGCTGGTATGATAATGAATGGGGTTATTCAAACAAAGTATTAGACCTCATTGCTCACATGGCTAAAGTCAACGGCTAGTCGAATATTTAATCCCCGCCGTTCTTAAACGACGGGGATTCTTTTTTTTATTTAAGGAAAAAACACATGCAATACAAAACAATTGAAGATTTAGGAAACTTAAGCGGCAAGGTTGTTATGCTCCGTGCTGACTTAAACGTTCCGATGGATGAAAATTTTAAAGTAACAAATACAGCTCGTATTGATCGTACCGTTCCGACTATTAAAGAATTAATGAGCAAAGGTGCAAAAGTTGTTGTTATTTCTCACTTTGGTCGTCCGGAAGGCAAAGGAGACATGAACAATTCTTTAAGCCATATTGTTAAAGATTTGGAAAAATCTCTCGGTCACAAAGTTGTATTTGTTGATGATTGCATCGGCGAAAAAGTTGCTGCTGCTATTAAAGCTATGAGCAATGATGAAGTTTTACTTCTCGAAAATCTTCGTTTTTATAATGAAGAAAAGAAAGGTGATGAAGCCTTTGCTAAAGAATTAACAGCACCGGTTGATGCTTATGTTTCTGATGCTTTTTCAACAGCTCACCGTGCACATGCTTCTATGGTTGCTGCAGTTAAAACCAAACCGGCTGCTTTCGGTCGCTTGATGGAAGAAGAAGTTAATGCGCTCTCTAAAGGATTGAATGACCCTCAACGTCCGTTAATGGCTATTGTTGGTGGCTCTAAAGTTTCTACTAAATTAGATTTATTAAATAACTTGGTTAAAAAAGTTGATAAACTCGTTATTTCAGGCGGTATGGCTCATACCTTTATGAAGGCTAACGGCATCGACACTGTTAATGAAGCTAATTCTTTGGTTCAAATGGATATGATTGACACTGCCAAAGAAATTATGGCTACAGCTAAAGCCAATAACTGCGACATCATTCTTCCTGAAGATGTTGTTGTTTCTAAAGAATTCAAAGCCGGTGCTGAGCATAAAACCGTTGATTTAAGTAATATTCCGGCTGAGGGTTGGAGTTTACTTGATGTTGGCGAAAAGACAATCAAAGCCATCAACGCTAAAATGGACGAATGCAAAACTCTCGTTTGGAACGGGCCTCTTGGTGTATTCGAATTAAAACCGTTTGATACCGCAACTAACGCTGTAGCTCAACACGCTGCTGAGCTGACGCAAGCCGGCAAATTAATGACTGTTGCCGGTGGTGGTGATACGGTTTCTGCTCTATCTAATGCAGGCGTTGAAAATAAATTTACTTATATTTCAACAGCCGGCGGCGCTTTCCTTGAATGGATGGAAGGTAAAGAGCTTCCAGGCGTTGCTGTTTTGAAAAAATAATTATTTTATCATTTTCAGATACCTCCTATTATGAAAATAGGAGGTATTTTTTTGCCAAAATTAACTCTTTTTTATTGTTTTTTGTCTACAAATAGATTATAATGAAGTAAATTAAACCTATAAACTTAAGGTGTTGTTATGGCTGACGAATTGATAATTAAAGATTTTGACCAATACCACGGCTCCTGTGACCAAGCAGAGGCTTTACGTCATTTTGAAATAGAAGCAACCTCTATCAAAATTCCTGAAGCCGAAAATGAAACAGCAGAGCAACGCGCTTTACGCCTGGAAAGACAACGTCTTGAAGATGATAGAGTCAAAGAACAAAAGAAATTTTATGAAGCTGCAAAAAGAGAACCTGAATTAGCCACAAAATTATATAATATTCGGGAAGCTTCTCGCAACGAACAACCGCCTGCAACAGTTGTTCAGACACAAGTTGATGACGATGGACATCCTTATCTCAAAATCTATCGCAAAATGGCTGATGGTTTCTTTAATTTTACAATCCACGACGGAAAAATTGTTTTCGGACCAATGACCGAAACACAAATGGCTGATGCTTTAATGTATATGTATCACCGTGGCATTACTAATTTTGAATTTCCTGCCGGTGTTGATAAAAACTTCGTTGAAAAATATCAAAAAGCTCAAGAAATCAAAAATCAAAATCCGGAAAGTCATCAACCTCCGAAAGAAAACCATGCATCTATAGGTTTTGAATATGATTCTGAAGCTCCTCAAGTCACAAATGGCAATGCCGCTCAAGCTGCTGCACCACAACAACAAGCTACTTCAGCTCAAAACACAGCTCAAACTCCTGCCGCAACACCAGCAAAGCCAAAACCAACATATGACGAGGTTGTTAAAGATTTTGAAAAATGGTTGGGTGATGATAACCAGAAAAAAATTAGCGGACTAACTTATTTCAAAACAGGAACATCGTTATTAAACGGTAATGTTGAATTTAGTATCTACGATAAACCGCATGAAGATAACTACAAAAACGACGGTCGTCCGGATAAAAAAGGTCATTATACAGAGTGTGCTTATCGTATTTGTTTACGCCAAGATCATGGCAAACTCTGCGGTATTGACTATTACGTCCCGAATGACGGAAAGCTTCCTGATCCTGTTGCTGATAAACTTGCTTTGATGGTAAAAGCGCAAGGGGCATTATATATGAAATTACCGAAAACTCTAGCACCGTCAGATGCGGGTGTCTTTCGTAATGCTTGTGCCAGAGCCGGTATTATTCCTAAAGGCATTGGTATCAACAAATTTCATGCTAACAAAATGATAGCTGAAGCAGAAAACAATATTCAGGATGAAAAAGCCCTATATAAATATAAAGGTAATCTGGGAAGACATTTGCTAGAATTAGGAAAAAATGACCCGAAAGATCCAAGATACGTTTTGGCAATGTCGTTAATTAACCAAGAAAAACTATTTCCTCTTAAACAACAACTTGAAGGTTGCTTAACAGACAAACTAACAAAAAGAGTTGAAGGAGGAAAAGCCGAAGAAGTTATCGGTGCCGCTCAAACAATGAAACAATTGTTCACGACAATTTCTGCTCAACCGGATATGTCTATTGGGCAACTATGCCAAAAACTGGCTTCTCAAGACAGAGCTTTTGAAGCTGAGTTATTACAAAAACTACAAGCCGTCGGAGCTACAGATAAAACAGCATCTTCACTGGATGATAATCAGATGATTGCTCTGTATGAAACTTTAGAAGCTAGAAATATCGAAACAGCTAAAAACACTTTAATTGATAAAATAAAACGTAATGGCGGAAAAGACAGTGTGGACACTATCGTTGAAAGAGAAGTCAACAGCGCTAACAAAGCTTTGAACATCACTATCAATAAAGGTTTAAGAGATAAAGGATTTAAAGATGGTTTCAATACAATTGACTTTGGAACCCCAACCTTTGATCTTCCGACTAACACCAATACAAATAGTCAGCCAACACCTACTCGATCTACTTCTCGTGGTGGTGAATCTATGTAATCTTGGAATATTCCAAACACAAACTATATCTCCTTTCGAAAGAGAGGAGATATGTTTATTATCGTCAATGATAAAATGCAACAAAATTACCGGTATGAATTAGCCGAACCCGAAGGTCAAAACTTTGCGCCTGACTTTAAACCTGAACTCACCCCACCGAAAATGTTGGAACTTGGTGTTTTTGAGGGAAAATATCTCAACGATTGTCGTCAAGAATTCCCTTCATACTGGTTTGAAAAAGCCAAAATCACAACACAAAGTAACCCAGAAATAAATTGTTTTAAGCTTAAATCCCGTCTCAGCCTGCAGGAATGGCAAAAACGCGGGTGGATTCTAGAGCCGGATGTGCGCGGTTGGTTTCAATGGTATTGCCGCTATTATTACGGTCGCCGCATTCCCCAAATAGATAAAATTCAAATCAAACGCTGGAAAGCTTTTTCCCGTCATGCTGCGCAGATTCGCAAAAATTGCCCGATTCTTGACTTCAATTGCCGACCGAAACAACGCCAAGCTCTTTTGCAATGGGCCTATAATCCTTTTATTTAAAATACAAATCCCTCAGGAAGCTTTCGCTTCCGGAGGGATATAAGTTGTCGAGCAGCCTCAGCTACTCCAAAATCATGACTACGGCACCGTCTGACCAGCCCTTCATGCCTTTATACTTTTTCAGATCTTTCGGCGTGACGGCCTTACCCGGAACAAGAGCTTTGTCCTTTACAGTGGCAGTTCCCCAGGCTTTTCCGTTCAGAACAAGAATCTTACCATCAGGCAGAACAGCCATTTTTGCGAAATCTCCTGTTGGTTCAATCAACTGCTCACCGTCCTTCCAGAGAGTAATCTTGTCATTGAATGTTCCAACAGCATACGGGGCCTTCACAGCATACGACTTGGCAGCAAACTGAACCTTTGATATGGGAATATAAATCAGATAAATCCCATTTCGCTGTCCTTCAAAGAAGCCGTCCTTCCAAACAACAGTGTCAGCCGAGAGCTTCTCGTACCCAGTCTCAGGATCAAGTAACGCATACCCAGTTTCTGCATTCTTTGCAATAAACATTCCACCTTCGGCGGTAATGTCAGAGTACTGAGACTTCGGCTCCATGATGAAAGTCTCACCCTTCTTGATACCGACAGCCCCATCAGGAGTTTTAACCAGGGTGTAATCTGTCCCAATAATAGGTTCTTCAACATTAGCCGGAGCTTTCTTACTGTCACACGATGTCAATGTCATTGCCGCAATCATCCCGAAAGCAACAATGCTCAGATACAAATTTTTTTTCATGATTAAATGATTTTAATTAATAATTGGCATAGCCTTATCTATAACAACAACAGTTATACACGAAAAACCGAAAAGAATCAATAAAAATTTGTCAAATTTTAAAAGCCATATATACTTATAGAAAGTTTATGGTC
>CAMHFM010000006.1 GCA_946184595.1 uncultured Azospirillum sp. | reverse complement strand
TTGTGTTTGCTGTATATTTGTGGAGTACAGCACAAATCAATATTGGTGATATAGTGTTTGTTCTGCTGATTATTAATGGTGGTTTTATGTATTTGATGGAGTTGTGCATTCATTTTCGACGGTTTCGTGTGAATTTGGCAGGTATTCAAGCTGGTTTGGCGCCATTTAATGATAAGCATGAAATAGAAGATACTCCAGGTGCTAAAAATCTTAAAGTCAGAAAAGCAGAGATTGAATTTAAGGATGTTTGTTTTGGGTATCCGAACAGAGAAAAAATTTTTGATGATTTTAATCTTAAAATCAATAGCGGGGAACGAGTAGGAATAGTTGGATTATCGGGAAACGGTAAAACCACATTGGTTAATTTATTGCAACGAGCCTATGATATTCAAGGTGGACAAATTTTAATTGATGGACAGGATATTAAAAAAGTAACGCAACAAAGCTTGCATCAGAGTATGGCGGTTATTCCGCAAGAAGCGATATTGTTTCATCGAACGCTAAAAGAAAATATCGCATATGGGCAAGAAAATGTGAGTGATAGAAAAATTGTTCAAGCAGCTAAAACGGCATGTGCTGATGAATTTATTAAAAAATTACCACAAGGATATAATTCTCTCGTTGGAGACAGAGGATGTAAGCTTTCCGGCGGAGAGCGTCAAAGAATAGCTATTGCCCGTGCAGTGTTGCGGAATAGTCCGATTTTGATTTTAGATGAAGCGACGTCGTCTTTAGATAGTGAATCCGAGCATATAGTATCTCAAGCGGTTAATAATTTGTTGGGCAAACGAACAGTTGTTGCTATTGCACATCGTTTATCAACTTTAAAAGAAATGGATAGGATTGTTTATCTGGAAAATGGGAAGATTGTTGAAGAAGGGGCCTTTAAAGTATTGGCAAAAAAGAAAAATGGAAAGTTTGCAAAATTGTGGAAGATGCAACAGGTGGAGGCCTAAATAATGAAGCTTTTTGAGACTATACAGCCTATGCGTAAAGTTTATAGTCATCCTATGCTTTTTTTATGGGAAGTGCTTTATGGTGCCAGGAAATGGGTCATAATAGGTATGTTTTTAGCCTTTTGTTTGCAATTGATGAAAGTTTGTGTGCCGGTATTTTTCTCGGATATGATTGATTATTTTACCAAAATCACACCAGCAGAGTTTTCTTGGAAAAAAATGTGGTATCTGTTAATGGGTATTTTCGGTGCTTATATTATGCAATCTGTTTTTCGGATGGTGCGAGAAGTTTTGGAAGAAAATCGAATAAGGAACTATATTAATGCTAAAATAAAATTGTTTGGTGTGGATTATCTTTCTAAACATTCGGAAGGGTATTTTGCTGGGCAAAAAACAGGTGAATTATCGCAAAAGGTTATTCGTTGTGCACAAGAAGCCGGATGGTTGCATTCAATGATTTCAAGAATGTACAGTAATATCTTTTTGGCACTGATAGATTTTTATCTCATTGGACGGGTTAGTTTATGGTTTTTGCTGTTGGTTGTAACTTTTGGTGGGTTGTCTTTTTATTTTTCTTATCGTTCGAGTTTTAAAATAAGAGAATTGAATAATGATGTTGAAAATATGTGGGATGCCTTTACCGGGACAAAGGCGGATAGTATTGGTAATGCTTTAACGGTTAAAACTTTTGGTAGTGAAAATTACGAAATTAATTTTGTGCGCAAAGCATATTGGAATGCACGAAATGCAAGAATTGCAGCTCTGAATAAAGCACAGGATATGCTTAGAATCCAAAATGCGGCAGTTGTCGGATTTGAAGTTTGTGCGTTGTTATTATTACTTAGATTGTGGTATACACAGCAAATATCCGTAGGAGATGTGACCTTGGTTATGTTGTTATTAAATACGGTTATTATGTGTGTTATTCGGACAATGGGAGATATTTTTGATTTGAATGCGACATTTGGTAGTTTGAAAGCGGCAATGATTCCCTTCGAAGCAGCGCATGATGTTATGGATAAACCGCAAGCAAAAAAATTAAAAACAAAAGGCGGAAGCATTGAATTTAAAAATGTTAAATTTTCTTATGACAATAAAACAGTGTTTCGTAAGTTAAACTTTAAGATTTCAGCAGGAGAAAAAGTGGGTGTTGTTGGCGCATCAGGAAGTGGAAAAAGCACACTAATCAATTTATTACAACGTGCCTATGATATTCAGGGTGGAGAGATTTTAATTGATGGGCAAAATATTTCTCAAGTTAAGCAAAACAGTTTACACGATGAAATTGCTTTGATTCCGCAAGATACAAGTTTGTTTCATCGAACAATCAGTCAAAATATTGCTTATGGTCATCAAAGAGCAACACAAGCAGAAATAGAAAAGGCGGCTAAACAAGCTTATGCTGATGAGTTTATTAAGGCTTTGCCGAAAGGGTATCAAACGAAAGTAGGAGAAAAAGGTGTTAAACTTTCCGGCGGTCAACGCCAGAGAATAGCTATTGCCAGGGCTATTTTGAAAAACAGTCCGATTTTAGTTTTAGATGAAGCAACCTCGGCTTTGGATAGCGAGGCGGAAAAATATATTCAAAAAGCAATGAAAAATTTGATGAAGAAAAAGACGGTTATTGCTATTGCGCATCGTTTATCAACGCTTAAGGAAATGGATCGGATTATTGTTTTAGATAAGGGAAAAATTGTTGAAGAAGGGAAGATAGAGGAGTTGCTTGTTGCTGGCGGTGTTTTTCAGAAATTATGGGAAATGCAGGAAAAAAATTAGATTTTCTTATGACTTAATGGGTGCAATTTTTGCACTGTTTCAATCAATTCATCAGTGATAATATGGGTATAAATTTCTGTGGTGGTAATACTTTCGTGACCGAGCATTTTTTGTACGGAGCGAAGGTCGGCATCATGTCGTAAAAGTTGTGTTGCAAAAGAATGGCGTAAAACGTGAGGGGTAATACGTGAAGGAGATATTCCGCTCTTTGTAGCCAATTCTTTGAGATATTTATAGAAAGAATCTCGAGTAATATGACCTTCTTTTGAAGAAAGAGACGGGAATAGCCAAGAGCTTTCTTTGCCTTTTATAAAACAATGGCGAAAAGTTAAATAGTCTTCAATTTCTTCAAGAGCAGCGTCCGAAACGGGGACAATTCTTTCTTTAGCGCCTTTTCCTAAAATAGTTATTTGTTTTTTTGCAAAATTAATACAATTTATAGGTGCTGATACAAGCTCTGAAACACGTAGGCCGCAGTGATACATCAAAATTAACATAGCTGCAATGCGGCGATGTTTTATGTCTTGATGATTTTTTGCGGTATCAATCAGAGAATCCATTTCTGACTCATTTAAAAACTTTGGTAATGGTTTTTCTGATTTTGGACTGTCTATATCAGATGAAGGATTATAACTGATTAGATTTTCAGAAAGTAAGAATTTGCAAAATTCCCGGATAGCAGAAAGTTTTCGGGCCTGTGTTTTGGGTGCGGATGGTTTTGCCGCTAAAAAAGACATAAAATCAGTTATTTTTTGTGATGTGATTTGTATCGGTTCTTTTATATTTTCAATATTTAAAAATTGCTCAATATCACGACGATAAGCATCTTCCGTATTAACAGAAGCGCCTTTTTCGGCAATTAACGTTTCAAGAAAATCAGAAAGAATCCGTTGCATGATTATTTTGCTAAAAAGTCATTAGCAACAGGTTGTTGAACATGTTCGGTTTTAAAAGGAATTTCATGTGCTGCGATATAAAACAAACCAGCTAACAAAGCAAAACCGATAAGATAATAGATAATTTTTGATTTTTGTTGTCTCATGATGTATAACCTTAAAAAAATATTGCGAAATATGAATCTGTTTATATATTTAACATATTAATAGTGAAATAAATATAAAAAATTTTAAAGATGATGATAAAAAATAAAATAATTCTTTTAGTCGGTTTGATGGGTAGTGGTAAAACTAGTGTTGGCCGGCGGTTGGCAAAAAAGCTGAATCTTCCATTTGTTGATGGTGATCAGGAAATAGAAAAAGCAGCTGGTTTGTCTTTGGTGGATGTTCTTAAATGTTTTGGAGAGAAAGAATATCGTGCCGGTGAAGAGCGTGTTATGAAGCGCTTGTTGCAAGGTGAGCCTTGTGTTTTGGCATCTGGCGGCGGATCTTTTGTTGCTGAACAGACAAGAAAATTAGCGAAGGAGCATGCTGTTACAGTTTGGCTTAAAGCGGATATCGATATCCTTTATAGTCGAACAGCAGGGCGTAAGCATCGTCCGTTTTTGGAAGGGTGTGATGATCATTTGAAAAGCAAACTCGAATCGTATATTAAGGAAGAATATCCTTATTATTCGGAAGCTGATATTGTTGTAGAAACGAAAGAGGAGCAGGTTGAAAATACCGTAAATAGAGTTATTTCGGCATTAAAAGCTCATATGGAAGCAAATTAAATGATTACTTAAAATACAAAAAAGCCACAAAGATATGTATCTTTGCGGCTTTTTTATTAGGCTAATTCTTTTTGCTGTTCTTTGCTTGTTTTGTAATCGCATATTTGGATAACAAATATAGCAAAAGTAAGGAAATAAAGCAGAATCAGTGAAATAAAAATTAGAAAACCTTGTTTTACTGTTATGAGGTCGAATGTCAGAACAGATAAAATTGTTAAGACTATCTGTGTTATGAGCATAATCCCTAAACAAACAGTAACGGTGTCTCCAAAAGTTTTCCAGGTTTTTTCATCGGGTAGAGAATGTCCGCCACAAAAGAAGAATGTTGCAGTGAAGCTTACAGCTAAAATGTAACAGCCTTTGAAAAAGGATTCCATTGAGGGGTGTTTAGCAAAGATAACACAAGAGATAATCAGGACAAAACACGTAATGAGAACAAATAGTATTTCTCGCCAATTTGTTTCTAAATTAATTTTGCTCATAGTGGATAATTGTTAAATTAATAATAAGTTTGATAAAAGGGAATATATAGGATTTTGCTAAAAAGTAAAGAAAAATTAAAGCCGCTTATCTTGGCTATGACAGTATTTACTTATTGGACAATTAAGACAATCGGGTTTTTGGGCTTTGCAAATGTATCGTCCGAATAACACTAACCAATGATTGGTGTTTTTGATATATTCTTCAGGAAGAACTTTAACTAAATCTTTTTCGATCTCTAAAGGCGTTTTACCGTGGCTGAAATCAAGGCGATGAGCAATGCGGGCGACATGGGTGTCAACAGCTAAGGTTGGCTGATTAAACCAAACGTTTAAGACAACATTTGCGGTTTTACGTCCGACGCCGGGAAGGCTTTCTAATTGTTCTCGATTTTCAGGAACGATGCCGTTATATTTACTTACTAATTCTTCACTCAAGGCGATAATGTTTTTGGCTTTGTTGTTATATAAGCCAATGGTTTTGATATGTGTTTTGAGTTTTTCTAAACCCAGATTAAGCATTTTTTGAGGTGTATCGACGATTTTGAATAAATCGTTCGTTGCTTTGTTGACACCTTTATCTGTGCTTTGTGCGGAGAGAACAACAGCAACCAATAGTGTATAGGCGTTGGTATAATTTAATTCGCAACGAGGATTAGGCTCTCGTTCACGGAAAATGTTCATAATTTCGAGAGTTTCTTTGATACTTTTCATTTAAGCCTTTACTCCTCCTGCACCGGCTGCTTTAGGGGCATTTTCATCTAAAGGCCAACGTGGACGAGGTTTGAAATCAAGATTGTTAGTGTATCCTTTAGCAAATCTTTCCAATCCAGCCCAAGCAATCATGACACCGTTATCTGTGCAATATTGAATAGGAGGAGCCGCAAAAATAAGATCGTTTTTATCTGCTAAATCTTTGAGATGTGCACGCAGATATGTGTTTGCGGCAACACCTCCGGAGACGACTAAATGTTTGCCGTTAGGATATTTTTGTTTGAAAATATTTATGGCTAATTCGAGTTTATCGCATAAGCTGCGTGTAGCGGCATATTGGAAAGAAGCACAAATATCAGCCGTATCCTGTTTGTTAATAATGGTATGAGCGATATTTCCGTCGCGAGCGTAAGATTCAATGATTTTTCTTACAGCTGTTTTGAGACCAGAAAAAGATAAATTACAATCTCCTGAGTTGTGAAGAGGTCGTGGTAAAACAAAACGGTTTTCATTTCCGACAGAGGCCATTTTTTCAATCATCGGACCGCCCGGATAGCCAAGGTTAAGCATTTTAGCGACTTTATCAAAAGCTTCTCCCGCGGCATCATCAATCGTTGTTCCCAGTCGTTCAAAATCATCGACATCTTTAACTATTAAAATTTGGCAATGACCACCTGAGACCAGTAATAATAAATATGGATATTCAACATTACTGGTTAAACGAGCGCAAAGAGCATGCCCCTCTAAATGGTTAACGGCAACAAAAGGTTTATTTAGGGCAAGAGCTAAAGCTTTAGCAGCCATAACGCCGACAACAACGCCGCCAATTAATCCCGGACCGGCAGAAGCGGCAATAGCATCTATATCATCAAAAGATAGTTTTGATTTTTTTAGGCAACTTTCAATAATTTCATCAATGTGTTCCAAGTGTGATCGTGCGGCAATTTCAGGAACAACACCGCCGAAAATTTTATGCTCTTCTTGAGAGAGCAAGCTTTGTCCCAAAATTTCCTTTTTATCATTAACAATTGCTGCGGCTGTTTCGTCACAACTGCTTTCTATGCCTAAAACTATCATTTAAATATTCCATTATGTTTATTTTTAATATATATGTTATATATAAAAATCATTCGTTAATGTAAAGGGATTTTGAAAAATGAGTAAAGCAGATACGACACCTCAAGCTACAGAAGAACAAAAGACAACATTTAAGTTGATTATGGATATAAAAACCTGGGTTATCAGATGTGCTTTTTTAGGTATTATAGGATATGGAGGATATTGGCTTTATCAAAATCCGAATGTTTGGCAGAAGTATTTGCAGTCGAATGAAAAATTATCAGAACAAAATGAAGTTCTGGTTATTCAAATGGGGCAATTGCAAAATCAGGTGGCTTCTTTACAGTCACAAATTTTGAATATACCGGAACCTGATCTTTCAAAATTTGAAGAAAAAGTAGAAAGCTTAGAAAAACAAAATTTAAATGTAATAGATTCAAAGGCAGATGCTGCAATTGTTTTAGGAATGTTGACACGTGTTGATAAGCTTGAGAATCGTCTTGATAAATTGGCAAAGATCAGTGATGACGGTGCTTTAATTTTAAGTGCGGCAATGTTGGTTAAACAAGCTGCTGAAGAAGGTGGGGATTTTATTTATGAAGCAGAAATTTTGAATCAATTAACTCCGGCAACGGCACCGATAAAAAAAGATGTTGCTGTTATTTCTGAAGATGCTCGTACGGGAATTGCTTGTAAAAATATGTTACTTCGTCGTTTTAGAGAAATATATGCAGCAGCACAACAACCGGAAGAAGAAGTATCTAAAGATTGGAAAGCTCGTTTGAATGATAAACTAAATGAATATATCAAAATTAATAAAACAGGAGAGCATATCCAAGAGGTGGAACAGAAACATCCTTTGGAGGATTTAGCTGTTTTGGTTAATGATGGGCAATTGAAAGGTGCTGTAAAATTAATAGAATCTTCAGATAATGATGATATAAAACAAAATCAGCTTTTGCAGGAATGGTTAAGCGATACGCGTCGCTTCCTGGCATTTAAACAGGCCATCAGAAATATTGCGGCTTATAGTCTTGCAGAAATGAAAGTCAATAATTTAAAAAATAAGGAATAAAAAATGTCAGAAGAAATAAAAAACGTTTGGCAAGATTATTTTGCTCAGGCGCCGTTAACTTTGTATAAAACAGAGCAGGTTGAAACAGCTGTTACGGCTTTTAATACAAATGTTGATGCTGTTTTGAAAATAAGCGGTAAAAGATTGGCTGAGTTAGTAAAAAAGGAAGGACTTTCATTAAAAGAACTTAAAGACATTAAACAGACAAAACTTTTGGAACCCAAAGATGTTTTGAAGGGAATTTTTAAGTCTTTTTGCGGTGGAATAGCCGAAGAGTGGCTTTCTGAGGAAAAAACAGTCTATGATTGGATGAAAGAAAATCTCGGTTATGACCGTTTACAAATGGGTGGACAAGGCGGAATCGTTGCAAATGTTCTTGGTATTCTCGGTGTGAAAAAAGTTATTGCTCATACAAATTCATTGCCGGCAGAACAGGCTCAGCAATTTTTAACATTAGATAATATAGTTTCTTTTGATGAAAACGGACAAGAAAAGCCGGCACATAAGATTAATCGTTCAAAAGATATTCCGATGATCCATTGGATTGTAGAGTTTGATAAAGGGGATGAGATAGAATTAGAAGGGATTAAGTTTGTCTGTCCTAAATCGAATCGTTTTATTGCGACGTATGACCCATTAAATTTAAGATTGGTTGTAGATGATCATTTCATTAAAGCAACAACCAACAGCAAGGCAGATTATGTTATTTTATCAGGTATGCATGCTTTGACAGCTAATAATGATGGTGTTGCATTGGTTGAAAAGGTTTTGCCGATTATTAATGCTTGGCACAGACATGGTGCGATGGTTCATTTGGAAATAGCATCAACGCAAGATATTGAAGTCAGAAAAGCGATTATTCAAAAATTAGCGACAAATGTTGATTCTATAGGCATTAATGAACGTGAATTGATAGATATTTTAGAAGTTGTCGGTGAAGACAAATTGGCTAAAATATGCAATGAGGATTGCCATGCTGAAAATCTTTTCAGAGCGTTGTTGCGCGTTAAAGAGATTTTGAAAACGCCTCGTATTCAACTACATTTCTTTGGACTATATCTTACAATTCAAAACAAGAGTTTCAGAGTAACAGCAGAACAGAATCGTAATGGTATGATTTTGGCTGCTACCGTAGCTGCAGGTAAAGCCGGCACCGGTAATCTAAACAAAAAAGAAAATTTATTATGGGCTTTAGGTCAGAAAGTTTCGGATATTGGAATTAAAGAATTAGAAACAATAAGCGCTATTATTGAAGATAAAAATTTATTAAAAACAGGACTTTCTCAATATGCCGGCTTTGATATTATTGCTGTTCCGACAATATTGGTTGAAAAACCCATTACTTTAGTCGGAATGGGAGATACAATATCATCTGTTTCTTTAGTGAGTGCTCGTTAAAATCTCATCTAATGGTCGATTAGGGCGTTATCTGCAGGCTAAAAGTGTCCTCACGTACTTTTTATGTACGCTGCGGTACTTTTACCTTTGATGCCTACTACTCGACACATTATCTGAGATTTTATAAAAGAATGGTCGATTAGGGCGTTATCTGCAGGTCGGGAATATCTAAAATCTCTTAAAAACACCATCTTCAATTGGTGGTAAAAAACAGCTCCAACGTCCGGTAATAAAAGATACTCGATCTACACGAGAAAAAGGAGATCCTTTTTGGCAGGCAAGGATCATTTTATCGATATTTTCTTCCTCGCCACGCATCATTATTTCAACAGAGCCATCGGTTTCATTATGTACCCAACCGGAAATACCACCGATTTCTTCGGCTTGAGCAACAGCCCAACGTCGAAAGCCTATGCCTTGTACACGGCCTTGTATCTTTATAAAGACTTCTTTTTGCATTATTTTACAAACGTTTCAATCTCTTTTAATTCTTCTAATAAGCTTTTGCGACGGCAATCGGCGGCTTCATCGTTTCCCCATTTTTCAGCTTGCCATAATTCTTCTAAACAAGAGGCCTCATAAGCTTGTTGAGCTGTTATTTTTCCTTTAACCAGCGCGGCCGCTAGTAAAACCGAGCGCATATTGAGTGCGGCAAAGTAAAATCCTGTCAATTCTTTATCAGATAAAGATTGTAAGAATAGTTTAAGCTTTTCTCCAGCATGACTATCCTGCTCAGGAACGTCTAAAGTTTTTGTTGTTTTATATTTTGTTTCTAAATCTTGTTTTGCCCAGTTTAATACCGGCAGCCATAATTTTTGCTGATGCTTTGCTAGATCTTCATTGGCACTCCAGAATAACAACATATCCGTTAGGCTAAATTTAACCAGCTTTTCGATGATTATTTGACGATCTTTTGCAATTTCTGAAACAGATTTTTTAAGATTAACAGACATATTATTATTTCCTTTTGAACATATTAATGAAGTCTTTTGTGTTTTTTTCGATGTTTTTTAGTTCTTGTTTAACGGCTGCTTTGGTTTCTTTGTAAGCGGCTTTTGTTTCGCTAATAGCTTGTTGTTGCGCTTTTGATGCCGCAGAAGGTTGAGGAACATTTTTTTGATAGGCTGTATTTTTTAAGGCGGTATAGCAAGGAGAACTATCAGAGGTTATGGTTTGGGAACCAATATAACCTGCAGCACCGGTTGTTGCTATACTAACTAAAGTTTTTACGGCCTGTTTATCGTCTAAAACAATTTGTGGGTTTTCAAGGGTTCCGCCAATATTAATCAAAGAACCTAAGGCTTGAGCTATACCTGATTTAAAGCTGAAGTTCGGGTTTAATGTGAACATAATTTTATCATTTAAAAGATTAATTTTTCCGTCACTGGATAAATTGAGCTTATCAGATTGTAAAGCTATTCCGTTTGGAAAAACGGCTTTTCCGTTGGCAACATCTGCTCTGGCTACAGCACATTGCAATTTCATCGTTCCACTTTTTTTAGTGTCAATTTTCAAAACATTTAGAAGTTGAGAAACAAAACTATTTGTTAGGAACTGCAAGCTTCCGGTTTGAATTTTTGATTCTGATAAAATGGCAATAATTTGTCCTTTCATATTTTGTGCTATTTGTCTGTAAGTTTTTCCATGAGAAGAAACATCCATATTCAGCAAGGTTTTGCCGCCGCTTAAAATACCAAAATCTTCATTATTATCAACAATAAATTCTTTATGTAAATCTTGTAATAAAATATCTTTACTGTTTAGTTTCAAACTTAAAGTTTGATTTGAGGCGTTTAATACGGCTGTTAAATCTATTTTACCGGAACCAAAGTCTAAGGTAAGCGGTTTTATATTTAAAATGCCGTTTTTCAAAGAGGCGTTTAGGGCGACATTGTTTGCACTCATACCACTATCGATAATAAGTTTTTGAATGTTAAATACGACATCGGCATTCAACAAACGAAGTGTGTCATAGGGAATAAGCTCATTTGGAACAGATTCAAGCGCATAAGCGTCTTTGATGAAAGTAAAATTTGATGCTGTTTTTTTTGTTTGCAAAGTCAGTAAATTAATTTTTGGACTTTTTAAGATGGCTGCGATTTGTGGAATGTTTTTCGAAATATCTATTTTTAATGTTCCACTGATAATGTTATCAGCAATAGATAATTGTTTAATTGTTGCAATAACCTTTGTTAAGTTACCTTTTAGTCCCGTTTGAACAGATGTTGCCGGCAAGTCAAAGTTTCCGTTCGGACTGGTAATATCCGCCATAACATCAAAAGAGATATCTTCTGTAACATTGAAAAGATTACCGTTAATTAAAGCTTTTAAGTTATAAGCTTGAATGTCCGAATCGATAGCAAATGGTTTATCAGGTGTGAAAAGAGTGTTAAAAGACCCTAGTTTTAAATCCATTTTGATCGGGTTATTTTCGTAAATAGCGTTGATTTTGGCATTTATCGGAGAATCCAGGTTCTGCATACTGAAATCTAAAGAATTGATATAAAGCTCTTGTTTTTGATTCGATTGTTCATCAATGTATTGAACAAAACCGTCATCTATCCCGATATTTTTAATAGAAATTTGTTTAATGAAATCAGGTAAAGGAGATGTTTTATCGATTTGTTGATTATCCGAAGTTTGCTCTAATTGAGCAAAAGCTAAAGTCTGTAGAGAAGAAAAAGTATCTTGTGGTTTTGAGAAGCTCCAATTTTCCATACCGGCAGATGATTTTTCCAGATAAATTTGAGGTTCCACAAGCGTTATATCGTTAATAACAATTTCTTTGTTGAGTAAAGGAATAACTGAAATTTCTATTTTCAGATTTTTTATTTTAAGCATGTCGGGATGTTGTGCCCAAGAGGCATTTGAAAGCGTAATGTCATCAACAACAAGTGTCGGAATGA
>CAMHFM010000005.1 GCA_946184595.1 uncultured Azospirillum sp. | reverse complement strand
AAAATAAAAATAGCTTGCTTAACTTCAAGCCTTTATTTATTATTATCAAAGTTTTTTAGTTTAATTTTAGGAGATAAAAATGCCTTTAGTAACAATGCGTCAAATTCTTGACCATGCTGCCGAAAACAACTACGGTGTTCCGGCTTTTAATATCAATGATATGGAACAAGTTATCGCTGTTTTAAATGCAGCTAAGAAAGTTAATGCTCCGGTTATTTTGCAAACATCAACCGGTGCTCGTAAATTTGCCGGAGATCCGATGATCCGTCATATGGTTCAAGCCGGTATTGAAATGTATCCTGAATTACCGATTTGTATTCACCAAGATCACGGTGCTTCAGTTGATATTTGCCAATCAGCAATCGTTAACGGCTATTCTTCAGTTATGATGGATGGTTCTTTAGCCGCTGATGGTAAAACCCCATCAACTTTTGAATACAATGTTAATGTTACCAAAGAAGTTGTTGCTCGCGCACACGCTGTCGGCGCTTCTGTTGAAGGTGAATTAGGCGTTATCGGTTCATTGGAAACAGGAAAAGGCGATAAAGAAGATGGCCACGGCGCTGAAGGCGTTATTGATAAGAAACGTTTGGTTACTGATCCGGATGAAGCAGCTCGCTTTGTTGCTGAAACACACTTAGATGCTTTGGCTGTTGCTGTCGGCACATCTCACGGGGCTTATAAATTCACACGTAAACCGGATGGTGAAATTTTGGCTATTGATGTAATTGAAAAGATTCATCAAAAATTGCCGAATACGCATATGGTTATGCATGGTTCTTCTTCAGTTCCGCAAGAACTACAAGATTTAATCAATGCTTATGGTGGTGCTATTCCGCAAACTTTTGGTGTTCCTGTTGAGGAAATTGTTCGTGGTATCAAATCCGGTGTTCGCAAAGTTAATGTCGATACAGACTGCCGTATGGCTATTACAGGAGCTATTCGTAAGATTTTTGCTGAAAATCCGAAAGAATTTGATCCTCGTAAATATCTAAAACCGGCAATTGAAGAAATGGAAAAGGTTTGCGAAGCTCGTTATATTGCTTTCGGTGCTGCCGGACATGCTGATCAAATCAAGCCAATTCCGATGTCTGTTATGGCAAAACGCTACGCAGCTGGTGAATTATAATTAATTGATAAAACTACCCCGTCAATAATAATGGCGGGGTAGTTGTCTTTTGAGACAATATAAATGGCAAAAAATTCAAAATATTGAACATTATGTTCAGGATTTCTTGTCAAATGATTATGTCTGGCATGTAGAAGCTTATCGCTATACAAAAGAAGGTATCCGTTTTGAAAGCGAAATGATGCAAAAACTCCTGAAGCTCGTTCGCCTCTACCAGTAAATAATCGGTGCGGTATATTTTATAGTTGTTTTTCTTTTGTTCTTTTATTATATTGCCTCGCAAGAGGAGAAAATAATGACTAAAGATTCGTTCGTGGAAATAAAAGGGGCAAGAGAGCACAACCTAAAAAGTGTTGATATTAATATCCCTAAAAATAAATTGACAGTCATTACCGGATTATCCGGATCGGGAAAATCATCTTTGGCTTTTGATACAATTTATGCCGAAGGTCAGCGTCGCTATGTCGAGAGCTTATCAGCATATGCACGTCAGTTCTTAGATTTAATGAAAAAGCCGGAAGTTGATTCAATAGAGGGTTTATCTCCGGCAATTTCTATCGAGCAAAAAACAACATCACATAATCCTCGTTCAACCGTCGGAACAGTAACAGAAATTTATGATTATATGCGCTTGTTATGGGCAAGAGCAGGTACGCCTTATTCTCCGGCAACAGGTCTGCCGATTGAAGCACAAACTGTCTCACAGATGGTTGATAAAATTTTAGAATTTCCGATAGGAACAAAATTATTACTCTTATCGCCGATTGCCCGCGGTAAAAAAGGAGAATTTAAGAAAGAATTTGAAACTTTGCAACGTCAAGGCTTCCAGCGTCTTAAAATTGACGGAGAAAATTATACTTTTGAGGATCTTCCGACGCTTTCTAAAACAATAAAGCACGATATAGAAGTCGTTATTGACCGAATTATCATTAAAGACGGTATTATGGACCGCTTAGCACAATCTGTTGAAACTGCTTTGAAATTAAGTGATGGAATTGTTTATGTAGAACAAGTTGATAACGGTAATAGAATAATATTTTCTTCAAAATTTGCCTGTCCTGTTTCCGGATTTACAATTGAAGAGATTGAGCCTCGTTTATTTTCTTTTAATAACCCGTTTGGAGCTTGCCCGCATTGCGATGGTTTGGGCGCAAAATTATATATGGATCCGAATTTAGTCATTCCCAATCCGAAATTATCATTAAGCCAAGGGGCTATAGCACCTTGGGAAGGATTTCATTCATCTTTCCATTCGCAGGCTTTGGTTTCTTTATGTGATTTTCTTGGAATTTCAGCCAAAACGCCATGGGAAGAATTACCGGAAAAAGCGAGAAACGTTATTTTATATGGTTCCGGAAATGTTTGTGTTCCGATGTATTATTCCAGTTTTATGACAGATAAACCGTTTGAGGGTGTTATTCCAAATATGGAGCGCCGTTTTCTGGAGACGGATTCTGCATGGGTACGTGAAGATTTTGCAAAATATCAATCTGCTGCCCCGTGTGAATTTTGCCACGGAAAACGCTTAAAACCGGAGGCTTTGGCAGTTAAAATTAACGGAATGGATATTATAGATGCGACTCAAATGTCCGTTGCTAAAGCTAAAGATTGGTTTTCAGGTGTCGAAGAGAAGCTAACACCGCAAAAACAAGAAATAGCCCATAAAATATTAAAAGAGATCATCGACCGATTGACCTTTTTAAATAATGTCGGACTGGATTATCTGACACTTTCAAGACAGTCAGGAACGTTATCCGGCGGTGAATCACAACGTATTCGTTTAGCCTCACAAATAGGATCAGGATTGACCGGTGTGATGTATGTTTTAGATGAACCATCCATCGGCCTGCATCAACGTGATAATGATCGCTTGTTGGAAACTTTAACAAGGTTACGAGACATTGGTAATACGGTAATTGTGGTTGAGCATGATGAAGATGCTATCCGTGCGGCTGATTATGTGGTCGATATGGGCCCCGGTGCCGGTGAAAACGGCGGAGAAGTCACAGCCAAAGGAACAGTAGAAGAAATTTTGAAAAATCCGAACAGTTTAACAGCGCAGTATTTGAAGGGAGAAAAGTTTATTGCCGTTCCATCTCGTCGCCGCAAAGGAAACGGAAAATTTATTGAAATTAAAGGCGCTGCAACGAATAATCTTAAAAATGTAGATGCAAAAATCCCGCTGGGTACGTTTACTTGCGTGACCGGTGTTTCCGGTGGCGGAAAATCATCTTTGATTTTGGAAACGTTATTTAAAGCAATAGATAAGGAATTAAACGGGTCTCGCAAACCGACAGGAAAGTACAGTAAATTAGTCGGCCTGGAAAATATTGATAAAGTGATAGATATAGACCAATCCCCGATAGGCCGAACGCCTCGTTCCAATCCGGCAACCTATACCGGCGTCTTCTCAAATATCCGAGATTGTTTTGCTAATTTACCGGAAGCAAAAGCCAGAGGGTATAGCGCCGGAAGATTTTCGTTTAACGTTGCCGGCGGTCGTTGCGAGGCTTGTAAAGGCGATGGTGTCACAAAAATAGAAATGAACTTTCTGCCGGATGTTTATGTCGCTTGCGATGTCTGTCATGGTAAACGCTTTAACCGTGAAACGTTAGAAGTTAAGTATAAAGATAAATCCATTGCCGATGTGTTGGATATGACGGTTGATGAGGCACATCAGTTTTTCAACGCTATTCCATCAATTAAAAATAAATTGGAATTATTGCAAAAAGTCGGATTGGGATATATTCACTTAGGGCAACAAGCAACGACTTTATCCGGTGGTGAAGCGCAACGCATTAAATTATCAAAAGAGTTATCAAAACGAGCAACCGGTAAGACTTTATATATATTAGATGAGCCGACAACCGGTTTGCATTTTGAAGATATCAATAAATTGCTTAAAGTATTGCAAGCTCTCGTAGATAACGGTAATACCGTGATTGTGATTGAGCATAATCTCGATGTGATTAAAGTTGCCGATTATATTATTGATATGGGGCCTGAAGGCGGAGACGGCGGTGGCAAAATTATCGCCCAAGGTACGCCGGAACAAGTGGCAAAATCATCCATCAGTTACACCGGAAAATACTTGAAAAATAAATTATAAAAAAAACCGCTCCATAAAAGGAGCGGCTTAGAAGTAAAAATCCAAACTTTAGAATGGAATATCATCATCCAAATCAGCTGGTGTTGCTGCCGGAGAATTATCCCAGCCAGCACCGCTGGCATTCGGAGCGCCTGAGAAAACATCATTGCCACCGGCAGGAACATCACCACGGTTATCAAGCAAAACCAGATTTCCATTGAAATTCTGCAAAACAACTTCGGTTGAATATCTTTCTTGACCGTTATTATCTTCCCATTTACGAGTCTGCAATTGACCTTCAATATAAACTTTAGATCCCTTACGCAGATAACGTTCAGCAATATCAGCAAGCTGAGGATTAAAAATAACAACGCGATTCCACTCTGTACGCTCTTTGCGTTCACCGGATAACTTATCTTTCCATGTATCTGATGTGGCAACCGTTAAATTAACAATCTTTGCGCCGTTTGTAGTATTGCTGACACGAGGATCAGCACCTAAATTACCGACTAAAATAACTTTATTGATACTTCCAACCATTGTTGTTCCTATTTATCTGAAAATTAAAACTGGAATAACTATACAAACAAAACACTTTGAATCCAAGAAAAATCAATAAACCTGTGTATATTCGCCGTTTTGATAAGAATAGATACTATAGCTTAATGTATTTGTTGGATTTCCATTAGTGAACATAAGCTGTCCCCAACCGGAATCAAAACTGGCATCTTTTAAGCTATCAGCTAATTTTTTATATTCAAAAGAATGAGCTCTTTTGACCAGTTCAGCCCATAATTGAACAGCGGAATAGCCATAGACAGCCAATCCTTCAGGTTCAATACCGAGCAGACGAAGTTTAACAAGAGTTTCTGTAAATTCCGGTCTATCTTTAAGTGAAGGTAGGCCCATAAAATAACAATTTTTAATGAGATGCCCCATAATATTTTCAAATTCAGGCATAACCTGTTCAGCCTCGCCGAGAATAAAAGCCATTTGGGTGTCATCATTAAAAGCAGCTTCAGCAATATCGCTATAGTCAAAATGATAATCTTCAAACGAATAATTGCTTAAAGCCTCAATTTTACCATTATTTTGAAAAACGTTACGGACGGCTTGGGCAATTTCTGCGTTATTCTTATCAAAAATCAAAGCAACACGCATCCAATTAAATGTTTTATTGTAAAAGGAAAAGAAATCTTTTGCTTGTTGCTCTTTATATCCGACCATTTTTATAAGACCGCTATGAGCGGTACCGGCATAAGTACCGTTAATCATTGTCGGAATAATTTGAAAAATTTTAGCTTGAGCAAGCGTATCAGTCACTTTTTGAAACTGATTAAAGCAATAAGGACCGATAATGGCAGACGGCTTATAAGTTGTATCTTTATTAAGAGCAAGCATTTGGGCTGTCGATACGGTCAAACTGTCATTACATTCATCTTCAATAGGGATGAGTTTGATTTTCTCACCTAATAAACCACCTTCCTGATTGAGCTCTTTTACGGCAATCTGAGCTCCGGCCATCAATTCAGAACCGGCGGAAGTATTGTCCTCGGAAAGGGGAGCCCATACGGCGATATTAATATCGGCAAAGACAGAAGTTGATAACAACAAAGTGATAATTGCCGCAAAGTATTTAAAAATAAAACGCATTATCAAACAGTCAGATAATTAAAAGTAATGGTAATAGTAGGCGTTATAGCTAAAAAAAGCAAGAGCTTTTTAAAATGGAACTAGACAAAAGGAGTTGACATAATTAAAGGATTGTCGCATAGTGTGACCAATCAAAAATTATTAATAAATTATGGAAAAAATCAAAAAAATTGTAAATCCCGTGTATAATGAAGCGGAGCAAGTCAAGCGTTGTGCGTATGACAATGAGGAGATGGTTGAAGCCAGGGTTGCAATTGTCATTGGCCATAATTGTAGAAACCTTGTCTCATCCACCGACTGGAGATTAAAAACCAACAAAGGCAATACACGTGTCTTTATGTTCTCAATCCACCCGCAATACCCGAATTTTATCGAGTGTGTTGCCGGTGCTGCTTATCAAGTCTCAGAAACAGGAAGATTTTCCATTAATTGGGACGAGAAAGGACAGGAGAAAAAAGCTTGTGTTATTCTTGAGGGAAAACAGTATTTCTTTAATCCCGGTGAGGCCTTAAAGATATACATCGAGCCTGAAAACAAGTTTATTGCCACGGATTGTTTGGTTCAATATGATGAAAATGATGAAATGCGTATATATACCATCATAACCGATGATGAAACCGGTTATTGCTATATGGATAAAAACGGTCGTATTTCTCGTCAAGATTAAAAAAAACAGCCAAAAGATTTTGGCTGTTTTTTTATAGAAAAGAGCCGGCGATTAGGGGACGCGCGGCTCCTGGGATACTCATCCTTTTTAGGATGAGCTATTCGTATGTAGAAGTATCCCGAACAATTTTTTATTTGGAGTCAGCTTTGTGTCCGGCATAAAAATTCTACAGACGAAATAAGGGCTATAAGTTGAAGAAAGCTGACTCCCTTAATGTTAAAATTTTGTCGTTATTGTATAAGTTTTAAAAAATTTGTCAACAAACATATTGACGAAAATTATCCAAAATTAAGAGGAAAATTTTTAAAGCTTTGAAATTTAATAAAATAATTTTTTGTAAAAATTATCTTATTTTTGAGGTTCACATTTAATCGCTATATCCATATCATGGATAAAATCTTCGATTTCTTGTTCATGCTCAATTTCTTCAGCTAAAATTTTCTCTGAAAGCCTGAATGTAACGTAATCGACTCCGTGACAGAGGTCACAAAGTTGCTGATAATGACTGACGGCGCACCGCTCAGCAGTAAGATTTTGCTTGAGAATTTTAGAAACACAGGGATCTTCGGGGGCTTCATAGCGACATTTTGCGATTCTATTCCAATCTTGAGGGGATAAAACCGGTGTTCCACCCAGTTGAATAATTCTGTCTGCCAATCGATCGGCGTGTTTTAATTCTTCTAAGGCATGTTCCTCCATTTCTTTAATAACATCAGGTCGCATAGGTCCGACGGCAACCTTAGCACCAATCCAATACTGGTAATAGGCCAACCATTCTTCAGCAAAAGCCTGGTTAAGAAGTTCAATAATTTTATTAAGATGTTCGTGAACAATATATTGTGCTGTTTGAGCCATGTTTTTTCTCCTTTGCTAATAACCCCAAAAGAGATAATTGTTCTTAAGGGAATATCAATATTTAGTGTGCTATATTTTCTGTAAAATCAAAAAAAGGAGAATAATATGGTTTGCATTGCGCCAAGCATTTTATCTGCAGATTTTTCAAAATTGAGAGAAGAAGTTATTGCTTTGGAACAAGCAGGTGCGGATATGTTGCATTTAGATGTTATGGACGGACATTATGTGCCAAACTTAACATTCGGACCGCAAATTATAAAAGCGGTTCGAGAATGTACAAGGTTGCCTTTAGATGTTCATTTAATGGTAACATCTCCTGATGAAATGTTAGAATGGTTTGTTGCCGCCGGGGCGGATAATATTACTGTTCATGCAGAGACTTGCCCGCATTTAGATAAAACACTGCAAACGATCCACTCTTTAGGCGTAAAGGCCGGTGTTTCACTCAATCCGGAAACATCTGAGAAAGTTTTGGAGTATGTCTTGGATAAAATAGATTTGGTTTTAGTTATGACAGTAAATCCAGGCTTTGGCGGACAAACATTTATCAAAGAGCAATTACAGAAAATCAATCGCATTTGTGAAATGCGGCAGGATCGTCATTTTAAAATTGAAGTCGATGGCGGAATTAACGCACAAACCGGAGCCGAATGTGTAGCTGCCGGTGCTGATATTTTAGTAGCCGGAACAGCTGTCTTTGCCGGTGGAAATTATAAAGATAACATCAAAGCTTTAAGATAAAAGAAGGAGGTGTATGATGGCATTAGTAATGGTAATAGAAGATGAAGAAGCATTAGGATTAATGCTTAAATACAATCTGGAAAAAGAAGGCTATGAAGTCATTGTTGAAAGCCGTGGTGCCAAAGCTTTGGGAGAAGTAGAAAAATACGCACCTTCCGTTATCTTATTAGACTGGATGTTACCTGAGATTTCAGGTGTTGAAATTTGTAAATTAATCAGAGCTAAGCCAGATATTAAAAACATTCCAATTATTATGCTGACGGCAAAAGGAGAAGAAGAGGATAAAGTTAAAGGGTTATCTGCCGGAGCGGATGACTATGTTACCAAGCCTTTTTCTATTCCTGAATTAATGGCACGAGTCAAAGCAAATATGCGCCGTGCACCGGAAATTATGACAGTTAAGGAATTAAAATTTGAAGATATCCGCATGGACTTAGTTACCAAAAAAGTTTATCGTGGCGATAATTATATCCATTTGGGACCGACTGAATTTCGTTTACTGAAAATGTTAATGGAAGAACCTAAAAAAGTTTTCTCCAGAGATTTTCTGCTGAAAAATGTTTGGGGAATTAATATCTATGTTGAAACGCGGACGGTTGATGTCCATATTCGTCGTTTGCGTAAATCCTTAAATGAATATGGACCGGATTACATTCGTACAGTTCGAGCCACAGGTTATTCTATAGATACCCAACCTCAAGAGGAAGAATAAAAAAGAACCCTCTTCACTGAGAAGGGGGTTCTTTTTTTATATCAAGCATAGCTAAAATACTGGAATACGGTGGATTATCGGAAATATTACCGATAATTCCATATGTCGGTGCATTGGATAAAATCCGTTGAGCTGATTCCAGAATATCTGATGTTGTGACAGTTTCTAGGATATTCAATTGTTGTTTTATTGACATAAAACGCCCTAACAACATGTCCTCGGCCGCATCAAACACAAAATCTTCGGGATCCATCACCGCAGAACATAATCTCGTGATAAGAGTATTTTTCGCATATGTTAGCTCTTCTTCAGAAATGCCGAATTGTTTTACTTTTCGTATCTCTTCGCAGAGACAGGTAATCACATCTTCAGTATTTTGAGGCAAACAATGCGTCAAAATATGAAAAATATTGCCGTAAGTATAACAATTAAGCTCTGTATTAATACCATAAACCAGGGATCTCTCATGGCGCAGTATTTGATATAAACGCGAGCTGAAGTTGCCGCCTATGGCATTGGCAAGAAGCTCATCGGCCATCAAATGAAGTCCGCCGTTAGTCATCGAGAACTGTAGCTGATCTTCAAAAATCAAACTGATTTCTACTTCTGAAGCATAGCCACGCGTTTTGTAACTTCTTCCGAGGAACGGTGTTATTGGTTGAGAAGAATGAACACCTTGACGCATTTGCCCGAAACAGGATTCAATCTGCTTCCAATAATCATAACTGTTAACATACACACAAAGGACACAGTTCTCTGCAACATAATACTGCTCCCAAAAATCACGGGCTTTTTCAGCAGAAATGCGAGAGAGTGTTTTTTTAGTTCCCCAAATATAAGCCTTTCGTTTAGGAATACCAAAACAACTGTTCAGATTATAGCCCCTACGGCGGTCGTCATCATCATCTTCTCGAGAAGACATCTCGGTTTTGATAATCTCAAGCTCATCAGGGATTTTGTCTTCAGGAAACTGCGGATAAATAATTAAATCCGCCAATAGTTTCAGCATTTCAGCAAAATGTCCCTGCAATACCTGAAATCCGAAAGACGTGAAATCAATATCCGTTGAGGCATCAAGTTCTGTACCTAACTGAGCAGGCAAAGTATTTAATTCTTGTTTTGAGTAATGTTTACTTCCCAAAAACAAAAAATGCTCAACTGCATGAGCTAATCCGAAAAGCAAAGGCTTATCATCCTTGGCACCGGCATTAATGCATAAACAGGCATATGCCATTGGTGTAGACGGATTAACCATATAAATAACAGGCAATCCGTTTGCTAAATAATGAACATCAGTTTTCATAAGCGATTATAATAATTAAATTAATACTTTTGTTAATTGAAAATATCTAAAAATATTTTGTCTAAAAAGTCAATATAAAACCTCTTGCCAAGCGTAAATATTTAAGGCATTATCGCTGATAAACAAAAGGATAAAAGATGACACTTAAATATGAAATATTGAAAACCTCAGGCAAAAGCCGCTTGGGAAAATTATATACCAAGCATGGCGTGGTTGATACACCTGCTTTTATGCCGGTCGGAACCTGCGGAACCGTTAAAGCAATGATGCCGGAATCCGTTGCAGCAACAGGAGCACAAATTCTACTTGGAAACACTTACCATTTAATGTTGCGCCCCGGATCAGAATTAGTTGCTAAATTAGGCGGTCTTCATAAGTTTATGAACTGGGATAAACCTATTTTGACCGATTCCGGCGGATTTCAGGTAATGAGTCTGACGGGTCTCAGAAAATTAACGGAAGATGGAGTGACTTTCAGTTCACATATTGATGGGAAAAAGTATTTTCTAAGCCCTGAAGAGTCAATGCGTATCCAATATAATCTTGATTCAAATATCACAATGGCTTTGGATGAGTGCACGCCTTTCCCTTCCACACATGAAGAAGCAAGAGTTTCCATGGAGCGTTCAATGCGTTGGGCAAAACGCAGTAAAGAAGCTTTTATTGATAGAGACGGATATGGTATTTTCGGTATTCAACAGGGTAACATTTATAAAGATTTGCGTGAATATTCTGCTGAAAAATTAAAAGAAATTGGCTTTGACGGCTATGCTATTGGCGGTTTGGCTGTCGGTGAAGGTCAAGAAAAAATGTTTGAAGTTCTGGATTATGCCCCGGAACAATTACCCACAGATAAGCCGAGATATTTAATGGGTGTTGGGCGTCCTGATGATATTGTCGGGGCTGTGTTGCGGGGGGTCGATATGTTTGATTGTGTTATGCCGACCCGTTCCGGAAGAACATCACAAGCATTCACTCGATTTGGAACGATTAATATTCGCAATGCCCGTCATAAAGAAGATCCTCGCCCCTTAGAAGAAGGTTGCACATGCCCTCTATGCACACATTACAGTCGTGCCTATATTCACCATTTGCAAAAGTGTAATGAAGTACTTGCGGTTATGCTTTTAACTTGGCATAATGTAGCTTATTATCAGAGATTAATGCAAGGTCTTCGCCAAGCTTTAGCAGAAGACAAGCTGCAAGAATTTACAACGCAGTTTTACGCTGATCAAGCGCGTGGAGATATTGAGGAGTTATAATGGAAAAAAAAGAAGCCGTAGCAAATGTCGTTGATGATTTTGTTAAAGAAAATCAACAAGATGGTTTACGTGTTTTTGTGGCTGGAGGAGCTCGTTCCGGACATGATAAATTATATGTAGAAGAGGCTTACCGCTTAGGACAACAAATTGCAACTATGGATTTTAAACTTGACTTTGGTTGGTCAAGCGCCGGAATTATGGGCGCAGTCGCAAAAGGGGTGTTAGACTGTTGGAAACAAAAGAATATGCAGGGAAACCCGATACAGGGAATTACCACCAAAGAATATTATAGTCTGTATGAGACAGATGATGTTTTAGAGCAAATTAAAGATGTTATTGTTGCTCAAACCTTAGAAGAAAGAAAACAAAAGCTTTTAGATTCTGACTTTATCGTTTTTGCCCCCGGCGGTGTCGGAACATTAGATGAATTAGCTTATGACTGCGTGGCTATGCAAGATGGCTTTTTGAAAATTAAACCGTTTATTTTGTATAACATCAATGGATTCTTTCATCATATTGTTGAATATTTAAAGTCAATTTCCGCAGAAGGATTCGCAGATCCGTTATCTTTTATTGTGGTTGATAATAGTGATGAATTAGCTATTGTTTTCCGTTTGTTGAAACGTCGGTATAAAAGAGGAAATACTACTCAGGAAGTTTATGCAGCAACACGCCAATTAATTTATGAATTACCGTATTTTGTAAAAAACACCAATAAAGAGACAAGCGTTGAAGATATTTGCGACAGAATAACAAATAACAGCTATCACGGCACATCGGAAGAACGTCAGGAATTGGCAAACGACATTGAACGCGCTTATCTTGAAAAAGAAATTGAAAGAATGTACGACCGTTTAGCTAAAACCGGAAGAGATACAGCGATTGTCAGTGATAAACTGAGTGTTTTAAAAAAACGCAAACAAGAAAATTATAATTTCTGCCCGTTATAAAACGTTTGACAAAATTTCGAAAATAATGTAATCTGCAGTTAATAACAAATATTATTAATTAATCTTAGTTTTATGTATAAAGATCTGACAATAGATGATACTTGCCTGAGAGGTAAGATCATCATTAGTTCGAATGACATTAAGAATCTTCTCCCAGAAG
>CAMHFM010000004.1 GCA_946184595.1 uncultured Azospirillum sp. | reverse complement strand
TTTTACACGAAAACAGGTCTTGTAATAATACAAGACCTGTTTTTTTACACTAAATTCTTATTGATTAACTTGGTTGCTGGAGCCGTGTCCGAAAGGCATAAACTGTCCGACACCACCAAAATACCGTTCAAAGAAGCCGGGACGATTACCATAAGTCTTTGTTTCATTCTCATTAACGGCAATATCACGTCCTTGCTCCTTATTTAAGCGTTCAATTTCATCAACTTGGTTGGTGTAAAAACTATTAACATTTATCCCCAAAACTTTCTTAATATCGGAAGACATGTAAATCCAAGTGTTTTGATCTAACGAGACAACGCTGGACGGTGTCCCTAAAATATCTAAAACTTCGTCTTTCGTTTGTCCTTTTTGTAGTTGAGAAATACGTTCTTCCGTTGGCATATTACCGCAGTGAGAAACGAAAATATCGCTTGAGCAGGCTGTCAGTAATAAAGAAACAAATAAATTTAACATAATATGTTTGCGGGTTGACATTTTTTCATCCTTATTTTTATATAAACAGTAATTATATAGCATAAGGAATTTATGAATGCAAAAAAATTTTTCATATTCGTTAGCAGTTGATGATATCTCAGCCGCCGAACGAACTTATAAAATCAAAGCTGATGCAGAGCAACTTAAACTGATAGCTGAAATTTTAAAGGTTTCAGAGGTGAAAGAATTTGCTTCGGAAATCAAAACGCGTCGCCACAGCAAAAGTAATCTGATTGATGTTTGGGGAAATGTTGGGGCCGTCATCACACGACAAAGTGTTATCAGCCTGGAAAATTTTGATAAAAAGTATCAGGTTGATTTCAATTTGCAGTTTGATACCATGCTCACCGAAAATCAAGTGCGTGAAATGGAAGAAGACGGTGTTGATAATATCCCTGATGTCGTGATGAACGGACAAATCGATTTGTGTCATCTGGCAATGGAACAAATTGCTCTTGAATTAGAGGATTATCCACGGCAAGAGGGCGAAGAATTTGTTTTTGTCAGCGAATTTAAAGAGGATGATACCGCCCGCGAAAATCCTTTCAAAATATTAGAAAAATTAAAAAAATAAAAAAAGACTTGCATTATCATAAAATATTGGCTAAAAAGGCACTAAATATTTGCATCCGGCAAGATAATGCTTGATTTTAAAAATAAATCGGGTATTACTGTCGGTTGGAAATTTGGTTTAATAATAAAATCTTAAGAGTAGAGTAAAGAAAATGGCTACACCAAAACATAAAACATCTAAATCTCGCCGCAATATGCGTCGTTCTCATGATGCTTTGGGTTCAAATGCTTTTCATGAATGCCCAAACTGTGGTGAGTTGAAGAGACCTCATAATGTTTGCCCGTCTTGCGGTCATTATGACAAGCGTGAAGTTGTTGCGCAAAAAACAACTGAAGAATAATTTTAATAAAGCTTAACACGCGTTAAGCAAAAACTATTATGGAGCAGGTTTTGTCTGATAATCTGGTCATAGCAATAGACGCAATGGGGGGAGATAATTCCCCCAGAGTCGTAATTGAAGGGTTAGTTGAGGCTTCTCACAAAAATCCTGATGTTCGTTTTCTTCTTTTCGGTGATGAGAGTAAAGTTAAGCCGTTGCTTAATAAATATCCCCGTTTGAAAGATAAATGCGAGCTCCGTCATTCACCTGAAGTTGTCCATAATGAGGATAAGCCGTCACAAGTGATTCGTAATCGAAACACAAGTATGGCAATGGCTATTGATGCCGTTCGCCGTGGTGAGGCTAAAGCTATCGTTTCTGCCGGAAATACCGGTGCTTTAATGGCAATTTCAAAATTATCACTGAAAACAATTCAAAAAATTCATCGTCCCGCTATTGTCAGTATTATGCCGCACATTAACGGACGTTATGTTATGCTTGATTTAGGTGCTAATACCGAATGTGATGCTATCAATTTGGCTGAATTTGCTCTAATGGGAAATATTGTCGCTAAACACGCTTTAGGAATTGAGCGTCCGCGCGTCGGTTTGTTGAATATCGGCTCAGAAGATATGAAGGGCAAAGATGAAATCAAACAAGCCGCTCAAATCATTAAAAATTCCCACATGAATATTGACTTTGTCGGTTTTGTTGAACCGCATGATTTGCCAAACGGTAAGGCAGATGTTGTTGTATCTGATGGATTTACCGGAAATATTGCACTCAAATCCATTGAGGGAACAGCTAAATTGATTATGACAATGATTAAAAAGAGCGTTAAAAGCTCGCTTCTGGCCTTGTTAGCTTTGCCATTGTTAGTTGGCGTTAAAGTTAAACTCAAAAAGAGAATGGATCCGCGGTTGTATAACGGTGCAATGTTTATCGGCTTGAACGGTTTATCTGTTAAAAGCCACGGAGGCACAGATGCCGTAGGTTATGCTGTTGCCGTCGGTAACGCTATTAAACTGGTTCGCCAAGACTTTGTCGCAACGATTCGCGATGAATTAGAACATGTTGATTTAGACGAATTATCACAGGAAATTATCTATGACGCTTATTAGATCTGAAATGGTCGGTTTTGGACATTGTCTGCCGACAAAAGTCGTTACAAATGACGACTTAGCAAAAATTGTTGAAACCAGTGATGAATGGATACGGACACGGACAGGAATTGTCAGTCGTCATATTTCAGACGGTGAAACAACCGGTGATTTGTCTTTTAATGCCGCACAAATGGCATTAAAAACTGCCGGTATGACCGCTGAAGACTTAGATATGATTATTGTGGCAACAGTTACACCGGATAATACATCTCCATCAGTTGCTGCCAAAATTTCAGGTCGTTTAGGCACAAAAAGCGGAACGATTTGTACAGATATCTCTGCTGCTTGTTCAGGATTTATTTATGCTTTGACAATGGCAGACAATATGATTCGTTTAGGGCAGATTAAAACAGCATTAGTAATTGGTGCTGAAACGTTATCAAAGATTGTCGATTGGACAGACAGAAACACTTGCGTTTTGTTCGGTGATGGTGCCGGTGCGGTTGTGATTCGTGCAAAAGAAGGACAAGGAACGTCCGCTGATACAGGTATTCTGGCAACAAAATTATATGCAGATGGTAGCCATTATGAAAGTTTGGTCGTTTTAGGCGGTGTTTCAACAACGCAAACTTCCGGATTTGTAACCATGGATGGTAAAGAAGTTTTCAAGTATGCGGTGAATGCGTTATCGCAAGCTGCTGAAAATGTTATGGAAATTGCTGGCGTAACAAAAGATGATGTTGACTGGATTTTGCCACATCAGGCAAATATCCGTATTATTGAAGGTGTCGGCAAAAAGTTAGACTTGCCGGAAGAAAAGGTAATTGTCAGTGTTGATCATCACGGTAATACATCTGCGGCATCGATTCCATTGGCTTTGTCTGAAAATTATGCAGCAGGCCGCTTGAAAAAAGGCGATTTGGTTGTATTAACGGCTATGGGCGCCGGATTCACTTGGGGCGGAGCATTAGTTCGTATATAAAAAAGTTGTTTATATCTCAAACAACGCTTGTCATTATACTCAAACTGGTATAATCAAACACATATATTGAAATAACAAATAGTTAAGGATAGTTATAATGAAAACAATTACACGTGCAGATGTGGCAGAAAGTATTTATGAAGAAATCGGATTGTCTCGTAAAGATTCTAACGATATTTTAGATATGATGTTAGATGAAATTACTCAAGAATTGGCAAAAGGCAATGATGTTAAATTGAGTTCATTCGGAACTTTCTCTCTGCGTGATAAAAAGCAACGTTCCGGTCGTAATCCAAAGACGGGTGTTGATGCTGTTATTACGCCGCGTCGTGTTATTTCATTTAAACCTTCACAAACAATGAGAAAGCAAATTAACGCATAAGCAAGTTAGGGCTGAATATGGTTGTTAATAAGTCAAAAGATGCTTTTAGAACGATTGCCGAAGTTGCCGATGAATTAAACGTCGCAACCCATGTTCTGCGCTTTTGGGAGACGAAGTTTCCTCAAATACAACCGATGAAGCGTAATGGCGGTCGTCGTTACTATCGCCCTGATGATGTTGAATTAGTCCGTAAAATCAAATATTACTTGTATGATAAGCGTTACACGATTGAAGGTGTTCAAAAGGTTATCAAAGAAAAAGGATTAAAAGCTCTTATCGGAGAAGAAATTCAAAAAGATTTCTTTGCTGAATCTTTGGAGCAAATGGATTTGAGCGAAAGAAATAAAGAATTAATCAGCAATATTTCTTCTGAACTGAAAGCCTTATCCGCCAGCCTGAGCGAAACGTTAGAGCAGGTTAAGTAAATAATTTCTTTAATTGAGCGAAAATAAAAAACACCCCTCAAAACTGAGGGGTGTTTTTTTAGCTTTTTATTTTACAAATTCGAAGTCCCCTTGACCACACCTTATGGTGTGGAAGGGTGACTATCAATTGGTTGTTTTATTTACTTAAGTGTAAATGATAAAACCGGAACAGTATGGTAGCTAAATGTTTTCGGCCAACAATAAACAATGCCGACATTTTTGAAACATGCAGTATCTGCACCATTTTCATTTGATGACCAAAAACTAAAGCTTGAATAGTAGCGTGAACTGTTCGGCATAATATTATACATCAGATAACGATTATCATGTAAAAAGTTTAATTCCCCAATAGAAGGTAAATACCATTCACCTTCATTACATATTGCATCATTACAATTAGACGGTGCATAACTAATGGCATAATCGAGTGCCGGATAATTATAGTTGTCATTACTTTTTGAGAAATTTTTAATAACGTATGAATTGTATTTACCGTTATAATCAGTTGGTCTTTGTCCATTCGGTAACGGGGTATCCAAATAAGTTGCTTCATTAGCTCCCCAAGTCTTACTTACAGAGGTTGTAGCAGCAACCAAAACTTTATCTAAGGTACTATCCGGTAAATGGAAAATGACCCCAATGTTTTGGCCGTTGATGGTCATATAGTCACCGATACGGCAATGCTGGGTATTTATTTTACATGACCATTCATGATAGGTGGTGGTATATGTTGTACTGTCTTTGGTATAGGTTACAACCTTATCCTCACTGGTACAATCACTGAAAACACATTGCTTGATACAAGCCGCACTGGATAATATGTAACCATTATGTGCACAATCCCCTTCTGTGAGGGGTTCTCCATTACTATCGGTATTGGTGTATCGGTGGTAAGCGTTGCCACCGATTTTACAGGTCTTTGTCAGGCCGCGGTCTTCATCTGTATTCGGGTTTGAGAAATACGGATAATTTTGAACAGAACATTTGTTTAACTCACAACGCCCTTTATCAAACGTCCAACCTTCGTTGCAAGAGGTATAGCCGAAACAATCACCTTTTTCATCAAAACAGCCTTCAACCGTTCCGGCTAAGTTTCCGGGGTGGATATCATAGGGATATTTATTTGTACGGTCACAACCGGTATCACACCGTCCGTTCTGAAAAGAACTGCCTTCGGCACACTGATTAATCCGGTAATACCAGACTTCTTCCAATTGTCCATTTGAACCTTGTGTGTAGCCGGCTTTACAACCGCTGATTCCTCCGCCGTTTACTTTTTTGAACTGAATATCGCCTTTAATATGTGCCGACATAGGGCGACCATCTGAAGCTAATTGACTGAAATCTTCTTCCTTAAGAAAATAACCGCGACAGGAAGAAATATAGCACATTGCTTTCAGTTTTCCCTCAGACTCAGAATACGGGCACAACAGCGGAATGGTACGGTTTTGCATAGCGCAGAGCGTATAGTCGACCGTATAGCCCATTTCCTCGCACGATTTCTTATCGTCTTTATTTAATTTTGCCTCAACGACCGAACTCATTAAGACACCGGAAAGACCTATTATATATACTATTTTTCTCATATCTTTCCTCCTTAATAAGTTAACTTCAAAACTGGAGTAGCATTCTTTTTCGAAGATTTATCAGATTCAATCCAAGAACTTGTCCAGTTATTAAAATAAGCCACATTAGGATCATCTGCTTTTTCTTTAACTGTCCAGGCATTACTTAAACTAGCTCGAGGATATGCGCCTGCAGCACCTTGACCGGTACTTTCCGTTGAATCCAATAAATGCCATTGTCCTTTGCCAAATCTCAGATCAAGTTCATAGCCTTCCGGATAATAACCTGCAGCATAAGCTTTCGCGTCATTCCAATTTAAACTTTTACTACCGATGGATGAAATTCTCAGATATTTCGGATTAGCGGAAGGTTTTTTGATGAGACTATTATAATAAACACCCCCAATCACTCTTTCGGCATCATCTACCAAAGTATCACCAAAATTACACTTAGCCATATCGCTCAGATAACATTTTTTGTAACACATACCACTACCAGTACGTGTATAACCGTCCGGACAGGTCTGGAAATGTTGACAAGTGGTCGTATTATCCCAAACAGCTGTTCTTAATTTATATAGACCATGAGCTGTATATAAACCATTTTCATCTTTAGTCAGATTTGATACATTATAGCATAAACCGCAAGCCTGCTCTTTTCCGGTAATGCACCCCTCAGTTACTAAAGCACAAGCGCTTTCATCACCTAAGGCATTACCATTCTCATCTTCACAATGTTTCTTTTTGATAATGCAATGAGAACCATTTGTGTTATCTGCAGATACCTTAGACCCACCAGCTTGTTTAATAATTTCATCAAAAAATGGTCTTACTTCATCGTAATTACTCCAATAACTAATACAACTTATAGGACCAGATGCTGGAATGCACATACCTTTGTTGGCTGCTTTCGTTCCCATAGCTTTGCCAATATAACAAGATAAATAACCATAATAAGAACCTTCAGAATCTGTACAACTTTGCGTTTCGCCATAAACACCTTGGTTGAATCCGGTATGTGTATAATTATCTGATGAATCTAAGTTATTACCGAAATAATGCTCTGAATCAAACGGCAGATAATAAGTACGACCGCCTTCCCCGTTACGGGCACAGATACATTGGCGACTCTCAGCACCGCTTGGTCCTTTTTGAATCCACATACCGCCCTTTGCCGGATCATCATTACAACTTGAATATCCGAAGTAAGCCTTATAACCGAGTGGTTCATTTGGATCTGCCTGATAACAAATCTCCAACGTTCCTTGGTCTGAACTTGGGTTTTGGTCATACGGATATTTACCGGCATTTTCTCCGGTCGTGCAACTATTTGCAACACAAATACCATTTTCATTCATCACATAACCGCGTTTACAACAATGTTCATCATCACCTTTTTTGCTGGTATCGTAGTTGACGAAAGAACTGTTATCGAACACACCTTCAGACCATGCTTTATTGCAGCTATCTGCTTTATATTTGCAACGAATACCTTTATCAATGGTTGAACTGCTGCATAATTCGATATTTGCTCCGGGGTTTGTCATATTTCCTTGCATACAGGCTTGCGCTCCAACATCATAGCCTGTACAGTATCGTCCTTCCATACACCAAACTTTTGTTGGATCAGTCGGACAATGAATAATGGTATCGGCATCATAACAGTCTGCTTCACTCTTGGTGTAACCTTGATAGTGGCATTCATCATAAACACCTTCTGCGGATACGCCTAAAAGTGCTGAAAAACCTTGCGGAGCATTACATAAACCACCCTTCAATTCTTCGTTTGATTGTTTTAAGGTTGCTCCTTCCGGCTCATATAAACAGTGCCATACATTACCATATAAATAGTCATCAATATTTGTCTCTGACGTTTTGGTACAATCACTCTCGCAATTCGTTTCTGTCGTAAATTTCGTGACTCCGTTATCCAAGGTGCAATAATTACTAACGTCAATCAATTTACCATCGGTACAAATCGTATCATAGTGTGTTGCACAAACGCATTCCTCAAATTTTGAAATAATTGTCGGATTAGATAATGTTCCGCCGCCAATAACGCGACATTCATTACCGCGTCCCATTTGATGTTTAGTTGAATCGCATTGACTGTAACTTGCAGGACAGCAACTGATGAAATAATATTCATCTTGCTGTGTCCGTGGCTCGTATGCTTTACAAGCTAGGTTGGCATTAAAACGTGTGTAGTCGATAATATTTGTTCCTTTAATCATACCGCACCACTCACCTTTAATGGTACTGTATTGGTAACGACCACGATCGCACGCACAACGATACATATTTTGGAATTTACCATTAAATTCATAATAGCATTTATCATTCGATAATTTAGCTGCATTGTTTGGGCATTCATCGCTTTCTTTAACGGTATATATTCGCGAATCGCAACAGCCTGTTGTATATGCATCTGCCCCTTGAACATTTTTCATGCTCGGGTCATCACTACATAATTTACTCGGTTTCATATCACCGGTACATTTAGATTTTTGAATAACATAACCCAATGCACCGCATTGGCTTTTAACGTCCAAAGAGCCCTTAAATTCTATCGTTGAATCTGATTTTAAAAAACTGACTGCCGCAAATTGCGGATAAGAAAATGCAGGTTTTGATTTAGCAAAAGTGTAAGGTTTGATTTGTTTTATGAGATGTATATCTGAATATGAAGAATACGAATTAGGAATATTAGCCAATAAAAGCATAATTGACATCCCAAAATAATAAGGTATTTTCATAACACACCCCTCGTATAACTGCTAAACCAAAACCTAATAGGTATGTTATCATACTTTATTTTGTTTGTAAATGACTTTTTAAGGTGCTGTTTATTTTCTTCTATTTTAAAATAGGTAGTGATTAGAGCAAAAAAAAGAGCTCCAATTTGGAGCTCTTTTTTATAAATCAGCAATCACACTCATACTAATGATTTCATCAGGGTCATCAACCATACCGTTAGCGCCACCGCCACGTTTGATTTTATCAACAAATTCCATACCGGAAATAACTTCACCCCATACCGTGTATTGTCCGTTCAGCCAATCGCAATTATCAAAACAAATAAAAAATTGACTATCGGCAGAGTCCGGCATCATAGAACGAGCCATGGAAACAGTTCCTCTTTTATGTGGTCTGCGATTGAATTCTGCCTTTAATTTTTTACCAGAACCACCGGTTCCCGTTCCGTAAGGGCATCCGGTCTGGGCCATAAATCCGTCAATAACACGATGGAATTTTAAGCCGTTATAAAATTCTGCACGAACCAATTCTTTTAATCTTGCAACATGATTCGGAGCATCTTCCGGAAACATCTCAATGATGACATCCCCATCTTTGAGTTTTAACAATAAAGTATTTTCCGGATCATTCACCTTATAAGAATGTTTAATTTTTTTTGCTCTGGCTTTACTCATATCTAATTTTTTAACATCAGATTGAGGTAAAGATTTGGTATTATTTTTAGATAACTTCTTTGCAGAATGATTTTTAATCATTTTAGTTTCGTTAGCCATTATTTTTCTCCATAAATATCTCTAAAGATTTATTTAGTGAGCCTTAAGGACAAAGTCAACCCGTTCTTTCCAAGATAAATTTTTAGGATAATTTTTTTCAATGTTTTCAATCGCGCCAGCTAAGCCACGACCATTAGCAATCTGAATAGCAAGTCCCGGACGAGCATTAAGTTCAAGCATCATCGGCCCTTTATCTCTATCTAAAACAATATCAGCGCCTAAATAGCCTAATCCGGTCATTTCATAAGCTTTTGCTGCAATTTCTAAATGTTCGCGCCAAAGCGGAACTTTAATGCTCAATAAGTCTTCTTTTGTATCCGGATGAATTCTAACGGGAATATTATGTTGAACCGCGCGTAAAGAATTACCTGTTTGAATATCTAAACCGACACCGATAGCACCTTGGTGCAGATTAGCACGTCCGCCGGATTCTGCCGTTGATAAACGTGTCATTGCCATTGCCGGATAACCTTTATAAACAATAACACGGACATCAGGAATTCCCTGATAACTGTATTTTTCAAAAATATTACTGAAGTGAACAAGCTCTTCAATAATAGCAACATCATATTTTCCGCCCAAACTGTATAAACCGCTGAGAATATTGGAAATATGCTGATAGACTTCATTAAACGTCAATTTACGTCCTGAAGGCGTGGTGAATTCATTTTCCGTATAGCTGCGAATAATCATCACCCCTTTACCACCGCTACCATGTGCCGGTTTAATAACAAACTCGGAATAATTTTGAACGACCTGAAGAAAATTTTTAACTTCATATTGGTGTTCAATAACACCGATTAATCCCGGGGTGGTAATTCCAATTTTATTGGCCAAGATTTTGGTTTGCACTTTATCATCAACCAAGGGATATAAACGGCGACGATTGCACCAAGAAATAACGGCATAATTCCGTCGATTCATTCCTAAAATGCCGGCTTCATGCAAACGTTTTGCTCTGCTGCAATAATCCTTAATGGCGCTCCACATCTTGTGTCTCCTTCAAGATTGGGGCAAAGCGTTTTAATTCAGTCAAACGATAACCGGTATATGTCCCTAAGAGCATGACAATGAACAAAATGACCAGATTTAATTCATTAAAGACATACATAATATGGCGGATATAATCGTTGCTGACGATAAAATATGTGATAATCGCAACGAGTAAGCTGTTAAAAATTTCTCGGCAAGCGTTTTTAGCACCGTCTTCCTCCCAGGTAATTGAAGCACGCTCAATAATCCAAGCCATAATGATAATCGGGAAAAATACAGCGGATAAAGCAATATCAATACTAAAGCGGAAGCCTAAAATAGTCAGTGCCTGCATAATTAAAATAACAAAAATAACAACAGCTGAAATTCTCGGAACCAGCAACAAGTTAAATTTACTCATTAAAGCACGAATTAAAAGACCTAAGGTGATAATAATCGCAAAGCAAATCAGTCCAGGAATAAAGCCTGTTTTTACCAAAGCCATCGATAACAACATCGGAGTAAATGTTCCCATGGTTTGAATACCGACGACATTACGCAACAAGACAATAACCAGAATTGCCAGAGGGAATATTGTCAGCCACTTTATAGTGTTTTGTTCTATAACCGGAAGGTTGAAAACAGACATGTTGAAAGCAGCTTCTTGATGATTAATTTCAGCTCGACGACCGGCTAATTTTGCTGTTGAAGTAATTGATTTCATAACAGAAAATTGAATTTTAGAATCTTCACCGCCAATAACATCAACTAAAGAGATACCGCCGCGTTGATAAAGCACAAAATTTTCCGGCTTTCCTTTTTTTCCGGTATTAATATCATATAATTTCCATTGACCATCAGTATAAGCTTCAAGCATATAATCAGGCGTGAACGATTTTTTTGCTTCAGCTAACTTGATGCCGCGTGCCCGACGGTTTGGAATACCCTGATAAGAAAGAGCCGTTTGAATAGTATCCAAAAGGTCTTGCGGAGATTTTTTCAGCGGTAGCAAAGCGATAACAGCCGCATCTTGTGTTTCCTGATTAACAAATCGGATAATTTGTTGCGGAATATCCCCCGGCATTTGTTTAGATAGAGCTATAAGTTGTTGAATATTAACCTCGGATTGTTCATCTAAAAGCGGTTTCTTTGGCGTTTTAGGAACAGGAGCGTAAGTTTTTCCTTTATTTTTTTGATTATCAAATAAGAGTAATTGATAATAAATATCTTGATCGTTTTCTAAATTTTTCGCCGTTAAGATAATACGATTATTTTTTGTATCCTTTTTAACACTATATTTTTTAGCAACAATGTTTTCATCCAAAATTTTAAAGTCTCGACTGAATGTTGGCTTAGCCAAAGAAATTTTGATAGGCTCACCCGTTGGTGTAAAGGAAACATGAGCTTCGATTGTCCAAATATCAGTTTTTTGCTTAGGGTTGGCAGATAATCCCCAATACTCAATTTTATAAAAAATATTATAAGCAGCAAATAAAGAAGATATAATAAGCCCTAAGGTTAATATCTTTCTGACAGAAAAAAGTTTTTTAAACATAGTCAAAGTCTTTTCTAAAATAAAGTTTAGCGCAGCGTGTTAGAAAGCGCAGGATCAACAACGGCGCGTCCGGTTATAATATTACGTCCGATGAGGGCCTGATATTCAAATTTATCACGCTTAGCAAGAGTGAAATCCGCTTTAATAATCTTACCGCCGAATTTAACATTTAAAATAACAATTGGTCGTCTTTCATTTTCTTTAATGCGGCGGATAACCATCATATCTTTGAGGCGGTTTTCAAAGGTGTGAGTTTCTTTGCTTTGCCAGTTTGTTATAGAGAAGGAAACCCATTTAACGCCGTCACGTTCAAAGAAATAATATTCATCAACGTCAATGGAAGAGATTTTGGCGCCGGTATCAATTCGAGCCTGAAAAGCCGTTTTCATAGGTAAAACATAAACAGGTTCAACGGCACCGATAATACCGAGAGGATGTTTAACCGAAGGTTTCGGTTGTTCTATATTAGCTTTAGGTTGTTCAACAGACTCAGGTTTAGGGGCTGTTGCACAAGAACTACACAACAGCGCCAAGCAAAAAAGACATGCAAATTTCTTTATATTCATAATATTCTGACTTACTAAAAAGAGTAAAAATTAACTGTCTTATATTTACATATAAAGAAACTAAAATGCAAAGCGAAATTGTGGGGTGTGGATATAAAAACAAGTGGTTAAAAGAAGAAAGTTGTGCGTAAAGTAAAGACTGTCGCATAGTCTGATTTTGGATTTTCAGCAGGATCAATATAGAATTGAATATCAGGCGTAATTGTCATCCATTTCGAAATTCCCCAAGCCCAATAGGTTTCTATAATTTTTTCACTATTATGGGTAAGTTTAGATCCGACGGCATCTTCATCTATTTTGTTATAAGCAAAAGCCAAACCGATTTGATCCAAAGGATTCCTATCAAGAGGGTTATTATAAACAGCTCCTAAAACATAAGACTGATTAATATCGGCAGTATGCCCAGAGACGCCATTGATTCGGGCAAAAATATTAAATTTTTCACCGATATTTTGACTGAAGTTCAAAGACCACCCATTAGTTGTTTCAGGCTGCTGTTTAACACCAGGTTGAT
>CAMHFM010000003.1 GCA_946184595.1 uncultured Azospirillum sp. | reverse complement strand
AGATTAGCTTGTGATGAAAAAGCATAAGGCGGTTGATTTTTTTAAGAATTACATTAATATACAGACAACTATTAATGTAAGCCGGAAAGAAAGAATAATGATGAGATTTTATAAAAAATTTTTACGTCGCCTAGGTAAAACCTTAGTGACTTTTTTTAGTCGACTTGGAGAATTATCGCTTTTTGTTGCACGTTCTGTTTATCATTGTATGACACCACCGTTTTATTTTAAGCTTTTGGGACGGCAATTTTTAGATATTGGTTTTTATTCGCTTCCTGTTGTTGCTTTAACAACAATTTTTGCCGGTATGGTTATTGCTCTTCAAACATATTCAGGGTTTTCCAGTTATGGCGCAGAAAGCGCAGTTGCCTCGGTTGTTTTAATTTCGGTTACACGCGAATTAGCCCCAGTTTTCTGCGGTTTAATGGTTGCTGGTCGTATAGGTGCTGCTATGGCTGCTGAAATCGGAACAATGCGTGTAACGGAACAAATTGATGCCTTGACAACCTTATCGACAAATCCATTCAAATACCTTGTTGCGCCAAGAATAATTGCCGGCGTTTTAGTTTTGCCGATGTTGGTTGTTGTCGGTGATATTATCGGTATTTTCGGCGGATATGTTGTTAGTATTTATCAATTAGACTTCAACCCAGCAAACTACATTAATTCAACAATTAATGAATTGCAATCAATAGATATTATTACCGGTTTAATAAAAGGGGCTGTATTTGGATTTATTATTTCTTTGATGGGGTGCTATAACGGATACAAATCCCGCGGTGGCGCACAAGGTGTTGGTGAGGCAACAACGAATGCGGTTGTCGCTTCCTCTATTTTGATTTTAATCTTTAACTATATCATTACTGGTATGCTGTTTACCAAATAGGAGCTTTAAGAAATGAAAAAGAATAAAATAGAAATTAAGGGTCTTCATAAAGCATTTGGTGATAAAGTTGTATTAGACGGTGTTGATATTGAAATCAAAGAAGGCGAATCTTTGGTTGTTATCGGAGGATCCGGAACAGGTAAATCGGTTTTAATTAAATGTATCCAAGGTATATTAACGCCGGATTCTGGGTCAATAAAAATAGATGGTGTTGATATAACACAACTTGATCGAGAAGAAGCAGAGAAAAGCTACGCTAAAATGGGAATGTTGTTCCAAGGTGCAGCATTGTTTGATAGTTTAAAAGTTTGGGAAAATGTTGCTTTTGGTCTGATTGAAAATCAAAAAATGCCTCGCAAATCAGCATTAAGAGAGGCTATTCGTGTTTTACGTCAGGTCGGCTTGGGAGCAGATGTTGCAGATTTATCTCCGTCGGAATTATCCGGTGGTATGCAAAAACGTGTCGGATTGGCACGTGCGATTGCAACCAAACCGGAAATTATTTTCTTTGATGAACCGACAACGGGTCTTGATCCTATTATGTCTGATGTTATCAATAATTTGATTATTGAGTCAGTTAAAGGACTGGGTGCAACAGCTTTAACAATTACGCATGATATGGCATCAGCTCGTAAAATTGCTGATAAAATAGCGATGTTATATAAAGGTAAAATTGTTTGGCAAGGAACCGTTAAAGAAATGGATAAAACAGATAATCCTTATGTTAAGCAATTTATTAATGGAAAATCGGAAGGTCCGATTAGCGTAGAGGTATAAGAGTGGCTAAAAAAGGAACAATAGAATTCGTTTGTCAAACTTGTGGTGCAACATATCCGCGATGGCAGGGCAAGTGTGATTCCTGCGGGGAATGGAATACTATTGTTGAGGAAAAATCCGGAGGGGAAGGTTTTTCTAATTTTTCTCCTAAACACAAAGGAAAAATGCTCGATTTTGTCTCTTTAAGCGGGGCTTTAGAAAAAACAGTCCGTTTAGAAACGGGTATCAAAGAACTAGATCGAGTAAGCGGAGGAGGGCTTGTTCCCGGATCTGTTATTTTAGTTGGTGGTGATCCCGGAATAGGCAAATCAACATTATTGCTGCAAACATGCGCTAAAATAGCCAATCAAGGACATGAATGTTATTATATATCCGGCGAAGAAGCTATAGACCAGGTTAGAATTCGAGCTAGAAGATTAGAGTTAGAACAATCTCCAGTAAATTTAACCAGCGCAACGGACGTTAAAGATATCATTGCAACATTAGAAAAAGCAAAGGCTTCTGTTGTTATTATAGATTCCATACAAACAATGTATTTGGAAGAGGTAGAATCAACACCGGGAAGCGTTACACAAGTTCGAGCTTGTGCTTATGAGTTAATAAAACTGGCTAAGAAAAAGGGATTTGTTCTATTTTTAGTAGGGCATGTAACAAAACAAGGAGCCATAGCCGGTCCTCGCGTTTTAGAGCATATGGTAGATACGGTTTTATATTTTGAAGGCGAAAGAGGACATCATTTCCGCATTTTAAGAGCCGTTAAAAACCGCTACGGAGCAACGGATGAAATCGGCGTTTTTGAAATGCAAGACAAAGGTTTAGTTGAAGTTGAAAATCCGTCAGCTTTATTTTTGGCAGAAAGACAGGGAAACATCTCAGGTTCATGCGTGTTTGCCGGTATAGAAGGATCAAGACCGGTGTTAGTAGAAATTCAGGCTTTAGTTAGTCCGACTGGATATGCCAGCCCTAAAAGAGCCGTTGTGGGTTGGGATTCAAACCGATTAGCCATGGTTTTAGCTGTATTGGAAGCTCGTTGTGGTGTTAATTTATCTTCCCAAGATGTTTATTTAAATATTGCCGGAGGCTTAAAAATATCAGAACCGGCAGCAGATTTAGCCGTGGCTATGGCTGTCATTTCTTCTCTGACAAACAAACCATTACCGGCAGATGCTGTTATTTTTGGTGAAATAGGCTTATCTGGTGAAATTCGCTCTGTCGGACAGCCGAATGCCAGATTAAAAGAAGCCCATAAGTTAGGGTTTAATAATGCCATAACACCACCGACGCATGGAAATGAAAAGAAAAATACCTCATATGATATGAATATTTATGAAATCGGTAATGTACAACGGCTGATTAATTGGTTTAACTAGGATAAAAAAATGACAGACTTAAATAATCTAGATATTGTTATTTTAATTGTTGTGGGAATTTCCGGGTTAATAGCACTAAGCCGTGGCCTGATTAAAGAAGTACTGAGTATTGTCGGTTGGGTACTGAGTGGTTTTGCTGTTATCTGGTTATTACCAGTTTTTACACCGATAACAAATGAATATATTGAAAGCGGGCTAATAGCTGGTGTCGTCAGTGCTATTTTTATCTTAATTTTATTTATGGTTATCTGGATTTTTATGACAGAAAGCATCATCGGAAGAATTCGTGTCAGCAAATTAAATTCAATAGACCGACTATTGGGTTTGTTTTTTGGTGTTATGAGAGCGTTTCTTTTAATCGTTTTAATTTATATTTTGGTCAGTTGGGCTATGCCGACAGAAAAACAACCGGAAGTTATGCAAAAATCAAAATATTTCCAATTAGCCGGAGATTTTGCAAAACCGATAGAAGGCTTAATTCCACAAGAAACACTTGATAAGATCAAAGAAAAAACGGATAGCTATATTTCTAAGAAAGAAAAATCAAAAGATAAAGAACAAGCTAAAAAAGAAGAAAAGAAAAAACTTGAAGCCGAAGAGTTGTTTAATCGTTTAGCTAAACCAGAAATCGAAAAAAAAATAGATAAAACGAAAGAAGAAATTAAAGAAAAAGCTGAAGAAAAAATCAAAGAAAACTTTAGCGGGTATAACAATAATGAACGCGAAAATATGGAGCGTTTAATAGAAACGGTTGAGTAAAACTTTTTATAAAAAAGATATTAACGCGTATTTTGAGATCTTTGCGGTTGTTGAGGATTTAAGGTTGCTTGCAACAGTCTCTTTGTTTCCGGTTTTAATTGAGCCAAAAATTCAGGCGTAACTTCCGGCTGATTTCTCATTTTTAATGGTGCCGGGCGAGCTTCAAGACAAGCGATAAGCAACCGCGCATTGAATTCCGGATCATTATCTGCAGCAAAATCCATACCGCTGTTTTTAGATTGTGCCAATTTAACCAAATCACGCATATCTTTGAGCGATGGAATATCTGTACCATCGGAAGTATTTGTTGCACCTAAAGCGACATTGTATTCGTTATTTGCCTCAATTTCTAAAGTTGAGCCGTCAGCCCGTTTAATTCTGGCAAGATAATTTGCAGAATCCGGACTTTCAACATAGGTATCACCATCACGTTGTGCTACGTTTTGATAGAATGTTCTGTAATCATTTTTCCAATTATCATTATTATGCGGTAAGATAGGAAGACTACCGTGGAAGCGCTCAACATGAACTTCACGAACCAATTCTGGCATATGAGACATATACTCACGCATAGATTCAATGCATTCATCACAAAACGGGGGGTGACCATTAGCTTTGCGCCGTAAACGCTCATCACGAAGTTGCTGATAATTACTAGCACCCATAATACAAAGAGAATTTGTGCAGTGAGGACCATTTTGTTGAATCGTATGTGCGCGCCCGGAATGTGTTGCGTTAAAAACATGCCCCAATTCGTGAATAACAATAGTTTTAAAAAATTCGGGATCGTTGCCACAGTTTTTGGCTGATAAAATAACAGCAGAATGTTCAACTTGTCGTCCATCAGGAAAAGTTGTTATACCACCACCTGTATAGCCATAGCAAAAAGGAGAAACATCGCCGTTTACGATGCAAACAGAGATTTCGTCTTGATTTGCCTGAGAAGTCCTTTCTACATGCAATTTAGCCATTTCCCCAACATCAACACCACCGCTGGAATTTTGAGAAGATAAAATATACCATTCCATAGACTGATGGGGAACAAGCCATGTTCCACGGGGAGATTTAATAAACTTTCTTTTTTGCTCATCATCGGGTAAAGCATCATACTGCGCCTGATCTATTTCTTTTCCTGTAACATTAGCATCATCTCTGAATTCAATCTTAAAAGAGTTACGGTACTCGGGAAACATGGAAATAAATTCTTCAACAGCTTGTTTTGTTTGAAGTTTTTGAGAAGGGTTTATCCCGTTTGGCGTATGTATGACAAATTTTTTCATATGTTTTTTTTCCAATAAACACTAACAATAACATACCATATTTTTTGCATTTTGTCTATATAAAAAACACGGAAATTGTCCACAAAATAAGGTTTTTTAGCAATTAAATCTTTGGCTTTTTTGTATTTTGTTGTATTATTTTGCTAGTTTAAACAAAGGATAAAATAATGAGTGAAATGACAAACGAAGAAATCAAAAAAGAAGAGTCCGAATATAATGCAGATTCAATCAAAGTTTTGAAGGGTTTGGATGCTGTTCGTAAACGTCCGGGAATGTATATCGGCGATACGGATGATGGCTCAGGTCTGCATCACATGATTTATGAAGTTTTAGATAATGCTATCGATGAAGCTTTAGCCGGATATTGCGATAAAACAGAAATTATTTTAAATCCGGATGGCTCAGCAACAATTCGCGATAATGGTCGCGGTATTCCTGTTGGTATGCACAAGGAAGAAGGGGTTTCTGCTGCTGAAGTTATTATGACCGAATTGCACTCCGGTGGTAAATTTGATAATAACTCTTATAAAGTTTCCGGCGGTCTGCATGGTGTGGGTGTTTCTGTTGTTAACGCGTTGTCAGATTGGTTGATTTTGCGTATTTGGCGTGAAGGTAAGGAGCATATTTGTAAATTTGCTCATGGTAATGTAACCGAACACTTAAAGGTTGTTGCTGATGCACCCGGTCGCCACGGAACAGAAGTTACATTTTTACCTTCTAAAGAAACATTTACTCAAACTGAATTTAATTTTGAAACATTGGAAAGAGCTATTAGAGAAAAGGCCTTTTTAAACTCCGGTGTTTATCTTAAATTGATTGATCGCCGTGGGGCAGAACCTCGCGAGATAGATTTTCATTACGAAGGCGGCTTAAGTGCATTTGTCACTCATATTAATAAATCCAAAGCACCTTTGCATGAAAATATTATTTCATTTACCGGTGAGAAAAATGATATTCAGGTTGATGTTGCAATGCAATGGACTAATGCATACAACGAAAGCATGCTTTGCTTCACCAACAATATTCCGCAAAAAGACGGTGGAACACACTTGGCTGGTTTTCGTGGGGCATTAACTCGTACGATTAACAATTATATTCTTGAAAACAACTTATTGAAAAAAGACAAGAATATCATTACCGGTGAAGATATGCGCGAAGGTTTGAGTTGTGTTTTATCCGTTAAAGTTCCGGATCCGAAATTTTCTTCTCAAACCAAAGATAAACTGGTTTCTTCAGAAGTTCGTCCGGTTGTTGAAAGTGTCATTAATGAAAAATTCAAAGAATGGCTTGATGAACACCCGGCTGAAGCAAAAATCATTATTGAAAAAATCGTTGAAGCCGCAACTGCTCGTGAAGCTGCCCGTAAAGCACGCGATTTAACACGTCGCAAAGGCATTTTAGATTCAATAGCTTCTCTTCCAGGAAAGTTGGCTGATTGCCAAGAAAAAGATCCGGCGTTGTCTGAGGTCTTTATCGTTGAGGGAGATTCCGCTGGTGGTTCGGCAAAACAAGGTCGTAACCGTAAAAATCAAGCAATTATGCCTCTTCGTGGTAAAATTTTGAACGTTGAACGTGCTCGTTTTGATAAAATGCTGAATTCAGCTGAAATCGGAACAATTATTACGGCCCTGGGAACAGGTATCGGCCGCGATGATTTTAATGCCGATAAATGCCGTTATCATAAGATTGTTATTATGACCGATGCGGATGTTGATGGTAGCCATATCAGAACCTTGCTGCTAACGTTTTTCTATCGTCAGATGCCGGAATTAATCGAACGCGGGTATGTTTATATTGCACAACCGCCTTTATATAAAGCAAAACGTGGTAATTCCATTATTTATCTGAAAGATGATCATGAAATGGAAGATTATTTAACCCGCGGTGGTTGTGAAGAGGCTGTTTTACAAAAAGCTAACGGTGAACAAATTGCCGGCAATGAATTAATTAGCTTAGTTGAAAGCACACGTAAGGCTCGTTCATTAATCGGTATTTTAGGCAGCAAAGCACCTGAGAAAATTATTGAACAGATGGCGATTAAGGGATTATTTGATGCCGAATTGATGAATGATCGTGAAAAATTTGAAACCGTTTTAAAAGAAACCGTTGTTCGTTTAGACGCTCATGAAGCTGAGTACGATAAAGGTTGGAAAGCTGTTTTGAACAACGATAACACCATTACATTTAGCCGTACATTGCGTGGTGTTGAGGAAAAGCATATCATCAGCGATACGGTTATGATGAGTCCGGAAGCAAAAGTTTTGAACGAATTGAGAGGTTTATTGTTGGAAAACTTCGCTGAAACTTCAAAATTAACAACCAAGAACAATGGTGAAGTTCAAATTTCCGGTCCGGTTGCTTTTGTTGATGCTGTTATGTCTGCCGGTAAAAAAGGTATTACATTGAGCCGTTATAAAGGATTAGGCGAGATGAACCCAGAACAGTTGTGGGAAACCACACTTGATCCGGAAGCACGTTCTTTATTACAAGTTAAAATGGAAGATATGGAAAGCGCCGATGAAACTTTCGCGACTTTGATGGGTGATGTTGTTGAGCCGCGTAAAGAATTTATCCAAGATAACGCCTTGAATGTTGTTAATCTGGATATTTAAGTTGAATTAACATAAAAAGCTCTTACATGAATAAGGTAAGAGCTTTTTTATAAGGGAGAAGGAAATGTCCAAAGCTAATCCAAAATTTGCTGTTGTTCTAGCTGGTTGTGGTAATTTTGACGGTTCGGAAATTCATGAAACCACGCTTGGTTTATTAGCTATAGACGAGCAGGGCGGCCACTATGATTGTTATGCACCGAATGCCGAACAGGGGCGTACAATGAACTTTTATACTAAAAAAGTCATAGCCACGCGAGGACAGTCCGAAAATCGCAATATGTTGGTAGAAGGGGCAAGGATAGCGAGAGGAAATATTAAGCCGCTTTCTGAGCTAAATACGGCAGAATATGATGCAATTATTTTCCCGGGTGGGCAAGGCGCTATTAATAACTGGTGTGATTTTGCTGCCAAAGGTATGAACTGCACTGTTAATCCTGAAATTGTGCAAACAATGGAAAAAGCCTATCAGCAAAACAAATGGATAGGGGCTATGTGTATTGCACCGGTTGTTGTTGCTAAGGTTTTAGGGGTAAACGGGATTCATCTGACAATCGGCGATGATAAACAAGTTGCTGCGGCAATTGAAAGTACGGGTGCGGTTCACGAAAATCGTAAAGCAACAGAAGCGTGCATCGATAAAGAACACAAGATAGCAACAACCCCGTGTTATATGCTGGCAAAATCAATCAAAGAGATTTATGCCGGAAATACCGCCTTAATTAAAGGCATTATTGAAAATTTATAGAAATATTCCTTAAACGTCATCCCTCCAAACCACTCGGTTTGGTCAAGGGATCCTCAAATTTTTTTATAAGGAAATTACTTTCTCGTTCGCCAATTATGATTCCATTTTTTTGTTTTAGAATTGTAATTCGGAAAGAGACTATCATCACTGTCTGAAGAAAAAGAATCTGATGAAGATGAAGGGACAAATACGGTTGTGGGAACGTAATTTCCTTTAGCATTGTAGCCATAATCTATTTTTTTGTTACCGATAGAGGTCGGAACATAGTCTCCTTTTGCATTATATCCATAATCAATTTTATTATCTCCGACGGAAGTAGGAACATAATCTCCTTTGGCGTTATAACCATAATCGATTTTGTTGTTGCCGACAGCCATCGGGACATACTCTCCTTTAGCATTGTAACCGTAGTTTATTTTTTCATCACCAACCGCCATCGGCACATATTCGCCTTTGGCATTATAGCCGTAATGAATATTTTTTCCTTCTATTTCCATTGGGACATATTCGCCCTTAGCATTATAACCATAGCGAACATTCTGAGCCATAACCGGCAAAGAAAGAAGAAAGGATAAACAAATAAAATAAAAAATTTTACGCATTCTTTTTTTCCAATAAATGATATATTTATAATATGGCAAAAATAAAAAGGAATACAAGAACAAAAACAAAAAAAACCGCTCCATTCAGAGCGGCTTTTTTTGTTTACTCAGGGTTATTTTTTGTTTCCATTGATGGCTTTAGTGCCTTGCGAAACAGCTTCACCTATAGCTTTACCGGCACCGAATAAACTACCCAGAGTTCCATTTACTTGATCTCCTTGGTGTTTACCTTGCTGGTAAGCTTGGTTAACAGCACCGGCACCATCACGAGCCTGGTTAGCATTGTTAGAGGCATTCTGTAATCCGTTAAGAATTCCGCTACCTGTATTATTCAACCATTTGTTAACACCATTTTGAGAATCGTTGTACTTTTGTTCAACTGTAGCTAAATCCTTACATTTTATGTAGTCAGGATGGTTGATACAATCAATGTCTTTCGGATTTGCAGAGCACTTAGCAGCTAAAGTAGGATTCTTGTCGCACATACTCTTTAACTGAGTATAAGTTTGTTCAAGTTGTGCATAGTATTCACGTTCGCTTTGGCTACGTCCTGCATTTTGAACATCATTGCTGACACGGCTAGCTGTATTTGCTAAACTATTTGCAGTGTATGAAACATTACTAGTGAGGGCAGCAACGTTTGTAGCAACCTTACCGACATTAGATAAGAAGTCACCGGCACCTTCTTTAGCAGCATCATAGTTTGCCTGAGCCTGAGCAACAGCGCCTTCCCATGCTGCGACAGAGTTCTGAGCGCTCGTAACATCTCTTTCTGCGGCGTTGTATTCGGACTTAGCCTGGTTAAGAGCGCGTTGTGAGTCGTTCAAAGCAGCCTGATCACTCTGCAATTCTTTATTCTTTGCAGTAATCAAATCTTGAACTTCTTTCTTAGCAGCTGTGTTTGCATCCGTAAGATCTTTTTGGGCAGATCTGACGGCATCTTGTTTTTGTTTCAAGAGATATTTATCATCTTCAATATCAGCTTTAACCTCAGCAATCATAGCTTGTAGTTCTGCAGGAGATTTATCGCCATATTTAGCTTTTGCGTTATTTATTCTTTCTTTAATAGCGTCAGCTGCAGCTTGAGCCTGAGCCTGAGCTTTTTTGAGTTGCTCAATTTGAGCGGCTTGAGCCGGTCTGCTTGGATCTAAGGCATCAATTTGAGCCTGCAAAGCGGCAACACCTTTTTCTGCACTAGCAGCCTGATCTTCCAGCTTACTGATATTTAAAGCATCATTTAGATCATCTAATTTTGCCTGATTTGCAGCTAAGCTTGCTTGTTGCTCTTCAACAGCTTTATTGGCATCATCAAGAGCTTTTTGAGCGTTGTCTATAGTAGCTTTAGTATCTGCACTCAGATATTGAGAATAATCACCACTATTAAGAGCTTTTTGCATAGCATTGATATCTTCTCTATCTTGGTTAACCTGAGCGACAGCGGCGTCATAAGCAGACTGAGCGGCATTAACAGCCATCTGAGCCGGAGCTAAGTTCTGTTGAGCGAGGGCAAGAAGTTGTTGCGCATCAGCAAGACCTTCTCTTGTTGCATTCAAATCATCTTCAGCAGCTCTGGTCTGATCATTTTCTCCGTTGATAGCGTCTTTAATGTTGCTGATAGCGCTGGATGCAGAGTCATAGAGGTTAGATACAGTAGAGTAAGCATTTGTGATTGCTCCGATACCATCTGCGATAGAGTCTATCGTTCCACCGATATCATTCCAGAAGTCCCAACCTGATGTACTTGATTCCATACCGGAGAGGAGAGCATCAGGACACAATGATGGATCATCTCCACAGTTCGCGCCGTTAAAGTCAGCCCCGGTAACCAGATGTTTATAAGCGTCATGGTTGCCATTTGGCAGGTATTCGCCAAATTCAAGCTTGTCTTTACCATCAAAGACGATATACTCAATGAAACTTGTTGTCATAGACAGGATGAACAAACCTGTTGCAATTGTTCCTAAGTGCTTAAAGCTGAGTTTGCCCATAATTGCGTTATAAGCGCAGAAGATAAGTCCGAAACCGGCTAAGGCATAAACAATTCCGCGTAAATCAGCAACAAAGGCGGTAATACGGCAAGCAATGTACTTAAAGATATTATAAGTAGAGCCACTCTTTTCACCTAATTTACCATCAGGATATGCTGCCATACAATCTTTATAACCTTTAGCAGCTGCAATTTCGCCTTCAGTAACGTTTCCTACATTTTCACCATCAGCAACGGCATCAACACCATCACCTTCAGCAAGAAGTCCTGCAGCAGCTTGCATACTTTTAGCACGCTCACAACCCTCTTGTTGACCGGCTTCACACATTGCAGAAGCATATTGATATTCAGCATTTGATTCTAATTCTTGTTGTTTTGCGGCTCTTTCTGCTTCAGCTTTTTCTGCAGCTACGATTTCTGGATCTCTAATACATTTACCTTCTGTATCATCCCAAACTTCTCCAGACGAACATGTTTTTGCGCCTGAAGAGTTGGCTTTACCAATAGCTTTTTCTGCTTTTTTAGCTGTCTTACCGGCAGCTTTAGCTTTTTTCTCATAATCTTTATAAAGGTCTTTTAATCTAGAACAATCAGAATGGGAAGGATTACTATCACAATTAGCAACAGCTGTTTGATAAGCCTGTTCAGCCGCTATCATTGCTTGTTGAGCAGCAGAATTTGCTTTATCTGCATCCAGGGCTTTTGATGCATTTTTCTGTGCCTTCTCACAATCTTTTACAGCATTTTTTATATCTTTTGTGGCTTGTGATAAAGTCGACGCTTGGGTAGAAATATCTTTCTCTACGGCAGACAGCTTTTGGACAAGTTCACTTAAAGATCCATAAGCCGTATTTTTTGTCATACTGCTGTCGCCACCAGCCATACATTTTTTATGTTCAGATTTTACACTTTCATATACTTTACAAGCAGAGGTTAAGGCTTCGGAATAATTCTTTTGTAAGGCTTCAGCGTCACTCATAGCATGAACAGCTTTAGTGGCTTGATTATATATTTCATAGGCTTTATTACACCCACCTACATTATTACCTCGTCCATCAATGTAACTACCTGCTGCATTTACAATATCGGTAGCATAGTCGCTAGAGCTCTTCGATTTCGCAACGGCTGTTCCTGAATATGCAAAAAATCCTAAGCACAGTAGGAATGAAATACCTTTCATAGCTTTTCTAAAATTTATCATGGCACGCCCTCCTTAAGTCCTTAGATTTTATTTACATCCAAACCATAGCCGGCTGAACCGGAATTTTTATAATCACCGGTTTTCAAACTATCAGTAATCATCTCGGTTGTAATAGTTGTGTCGCCAACCATATAGTTGATAATTGCAGCCGTACAGGCAATAACAAACAAACCAATGATAATGGCTGTTAACCATTTCCAGTTAATATTACCGAAGATAGATCCGATAACAATCGCAATAATACCGATACCGGAAACAGCGTAAATAATCTCTCTCATACCGGAGAAGATTCTACCGCCGTGCTCTGCTAAATCACCAAACAAAGGTTTTGCCGCTTCCGTCGCAAAAGAATCAGTTGCGAATAAAATTGAAGAACATACAAATAATAGTATGGCCATCAGTGAAATTTTCTTTAAGTTTACACACAACATCTTTCTTGCTCCCTTTGGGCTAAAAATACAGGAAAGGTGTTGCGAAACATTTCTGATCAAACTTTTCATAGCAAACCTTCCTTTCCGTTTTTTCTGAGTCGGTCTTTCGGGTGACCAACTATAAACCTATTACTACTCTTTCAGGATACCCGATTTTTGCATTTTTTTCCAGTCAAATCCGACTCACTAAAAATCGCATAACCTATTGATTTTAATAATAAAAATTTCCTGTAACAAAAAATTCACAGTTAAAAAAGCTGTTTATACAGATATTTATACGCTCTAAAAGGTAAATTTTTCTCTAATACGAGTCTTTAAAAAGTTCATTAGTTATCATTCCTTGAGTTTTATTTATAACAGAGAAAAAAACGAAAAATCTCACTCATTCCTCACTCAAAACCTGACTATATCAGTAAAAAAAAGAACACGCCTTGACTATAAAAAGATGCTTATTATAATCAAACTAAACAATCATCCTTATTTTGCTCATAGAGTAAAATTTAGGGTTTTTAATAAGAAGGATTTCAAATGGCTAAAATTTTACCGATAACCATAATGAGTTTTTTAAGCTGTATCTCCTCTCTTAAAGCAGAAGAAACAACATATA
>CAMHFM010000002.1 GCA_946184595.1 uncultured Azospirillum sp. | reverse complement strand
TGTATTCATATATTTAATCTTTCAAAAAAACTTTATTTACACAGTATACAAAAAACCAAGTTAATTTATTGTAAATTTGCTAATAAATATCTCCGGCTCTTGACTTGTGAAAATTTAATTACTAAATTTCCTTATATATACACGTTTTCAAAATAAATTTAAAGAGGAAATATTATGAAAGACTTCAAAAAAAATCTTAAAACTAAAGAAGATACAGACGAAGAAAAAGAAGACGATATTGAAAGTCCTGTTTCTGACGAACAAGATGATGAAAATAGTGTTAAAAAAACTGAAGAATATCAAAAACTTATAGAAGAAAATGCCAAATTAAAAAACGACTTTTTGCGTGCCTACGCTGATGCTGAAAATACCAAAAAGCGCTGTGCACAAGAAATTGAAAAAAATTCCAAATACGCCATTTCTTCTTTCGCCAAAGATTTACTGAGCGTTGCCGATAATTTACACCGCGCCATAGATTCTGCTTCCAAAACATCTTCAGCCGAATGCGAAACCCTTCTTAAGGGCATAGAAATGACCGAAGCAGAATTAACCAAAGTCTTTAATAAATTCGGCATCCAAAAAATGAATATTATCGGTACTCTTTGACCCGAATTTTCATCAGGTTATTCAGGAAGTTGAAGATAAAGAAAAACCTGCAGGAACAATTATTGCCGAACTGCAAACAGGCTATATGATCAATGATCGTATTTTACGTGAAGCAATGGTCGTTGTTTCTAAAGGCGGAAAATAAAAACTTTTACTCTAACAATTGAGCTCTTTCATCAGGAGACATAGCGTGATAAACTTTTATCGCGTTCTCCTTAGCATTTGGAATATTTAAGGCAACAGCTTTTTTATAATAAGAAAAAGCTTTCAATAAGTCTGTCTTAACCCCTATTCCTCGGGAATAGATCCATGCCAAGACCTCAACAGCCTTAGGATCATCTTGCTGTTCATGTTTGACAAGTTCATCCAACTCAAAACTTGAGACATATCCGTTCTGAACATTTTTTAAAACTTGCTCCCAGCGTAATTGCGCGGCTTCAATTTCAGCGCTTCGACGCTGACGATCATTCTCTAAATTAATATCTTCCAAACCACGGACAGCTTGCTCATCTATCATTTCCGGACGAGTTACCTCTTTTGCAAAATTTTCATCACTAAAAATTTTAGGTGCTTCACGATTCTTCACAAATAAAGGCAAATAACCTCTGTTATCAGACCGAACCAAATCGCGATAAATTTCATCCAATCCCGCCGCCTGTACCTTATTCAAAGAACACAGAGACAACAGAAACGCCAAAAATATGTAATTTGCCTTTTTCATAACTTCAATTTTAACGTTTTATTATTATCATTAATATAAACAAGGAAGTAAAAGATAAAAGTATAATTTAAGCTTTATAAACATTTAATCGAAAGATAAACAATGGCACATATCTATCATTCCATCACCGAAATGGTCGGTCATACCCCTCTTCTTCAATTAAAAAAGCTTGCACGACATTATGATACTCAGGCAAATTTACTTGCAAAATGCGAATTTTATAACCCCCTTTTTTCAATTAAAGACCGCATAGCTTTGCAAATGATTGAAGATCTTGAGGCCGAACATAAAATTATGAAAGACAGTATCTTAGTCGAAGCAACTTCAGGGAACACCGGAATTGCTTTGGCGGCAATTTGTGCTGCTAAAGGCTATAATTTAATCATTACCATGCCGGAAAATGCCTCTCAGGAAAGAATTACTTTAATTAAACACTTCGGCGCCGAAATTATACTCACACCGTTAGTTGACGGTATGCAGGGTGCCATTGCCAAAGCAGAACTTTTAGCTCAACGCGATCCCAAAGTTATTCTTATGAAACAATTTACCAACCCTTCTAATGTCAAAGCACATCAACTCGGAACCGGTATGGAAATTATGGATGATACCGGCGGCAATATTGATTGCTTGGTTTGCTGTGTCGGAACTGGAGGAACTTTAACCGGCATAGCTTCAACCCTAAAAAGCTGCAATCCGGATTTATACGTTGTTGCCGTTGAGCCGAAAGAAAGTGCCGTTTTAAACGGGAATCCGGCCGGAGCACATCATATTCCGGGAATAGGTGCTGGATTTGTCCCGCCACTATATGATAAAAATTTAGTCAACGAAGTTATAGATGTCCCTTCTTATGAGGCCGTCGAAATGGCTAAAACCACAGCCAAAATTGAAGGTCTACCTATTGGTATTTCCTCCGGCGCAGCTTTATGTGCAGCCCTAAAAATGGCATCACGTCCTGAAATGCAAAATAAAAATATTGTGATTATTTTACCTTCAGCTGTTGAGCGTTATTTATCGCTGGGTTATTTTGATTAAAAGCTTGCTAATTGAAATTAAATCCTATAAATTAGCGACAAGATATTAACTGATAAAAGAGCTTATAAATGAATCCGAATTCGTTACTCGGCCGTTATCTTATGAAGCAGATTTTACTCGCTTTTTTAGGTGTTATGGTAACCTCGCTGGGAATAGTTTTTATTTTTGAAATGATTGAATTGTTGCGTCGTGCCGCATCAACTCCTCAGATTTCATTCTGGTTTCTTATACAAATGGCAGTCACAAAATTGCCGGAAACCATAGATATTATTTTCCCCTTTGTCATGATGATTGCCGCCATGATTGTTTTCTGGCGTGTCAGCAAAAGCAACGAATTTGTTATTATTCGCTCTTCCGGTGTTTCAATATGGGGATTTTTGGTTCCTGTTCTTACCGCCACATTTTTAATCGGCTTAGTCAATATAACGGTTATTAACCCCGTATCCTCACGAATGTATGAAATTTATGAGACATTGAATTTCCGATTTAAAATTCAAGATATGAACGCCATTCTTTTTAGTGAAAAAGGCTTATGGACCAGAGAAAGCCTAAAAAACGGCAATATTATGGTTATCCAATCAAGATTTGTATCCCAGGAACAGAATAATTTATTATTACGTACCGTCAGCGTCATAGAATTGGATAAAAAATCCCGCATTATTAAATCGACCGAAGCTTTTGCTGCAACACTGAACGATCAACACGAATTATCATTAAAAGATGCTAAAATTTACATTCCCGGACAAGCTGCTACTAAAATAAGCAGTATTACCTATCATACAGAACTCACTCCGAACAGAATTAAAGAAACCTTTGTAACGCCAGAAGCGATTTCTTTTTGGAATCTCCCCGGAACAATCAAATTTTATGAGCGCTCAGGCTTCTCCGTCACCAAACACCATATGCATTATTTGTCGCTTATTGCCTTACCATTTCTTTTAATGGCAATGGTTTTAATCTCTGCTGTTTTTGCACTGCGTCCAAATCAACGTCGCGGGGGAATTTTATATTTGATTGTTGGTGGCATTATTACCGGTTTTGCCGTTTATTTTATGTCACAAGTTATTTATGCTTTCGGGTTAAACGGCTATCTTCCGGAGCTAATGGCTGTTTGGACACCGATTATCATTACAGCTTGTCTCAGCATTACTATTTTATTACAACTTGAAGACGGTTAATCGCTCAAATTAATCTTTGAATAAATAACTTCTGGTACGCCATGTTCCGGAGTAATAATAAACAACACCTATAACAAATGGCGTAAACCCGGCAATAGCATCACCGAACCATAATCCCATATATCCCTGATTAAAGCCGATACAGAACAAAACAGCTAAGCCGATACGCATTACAAAACCATCAAACAAGGCAACTAAAAAATTCAATTTATAATTACCACTCCCGTCTATCAAACCATTCATCGGTGCACGAAAAGCACTTCCTAAAAAAGTAAGGACAGCTATCGGAATAAATTCATAAGCAACAGATAAAACTTCCTTATCTGAAGTAAAAGCACCAAAAACTTCATCAGGAAAACCAACAACCGCTACACTCAAAATAATTGATGTAATCAAAGTCAAAACAAACGTTGCATTCATAATTACCGGCACACGCTCATACTTCTCAGCCCCGATATTTTGCCCAATCATAGAAGAACCTGCGGTATTGAAAGAACTCGAAAACAAAATACTGATCATTCCCAACTTATGTCCAATACCGACCATCGCTGAAACGGCTACACCATAAGAATTAATCCATGAATTCATAAATAACTTTGAGAAATGGATAGCCATACCTTTAACCGCCATAGGAATACCTAATTTAATAAGGGCAAGCAACATTTCTTTATCTATCCTGAAAAATGTAGTAATATCCAACTCTAAATAAAAATGCCGCTGATGCCGCCATAGAAAGACGACAGATAAAATAAAGCTGACACCCTGACTGATAACCGTTCCCCAAGCTGCACCAACAGCTCCCATTTCCATATAAATAACAAATAAAATATCAAGTAATACATTAAGAATAGCAGATACGCTGATGAATATAAACGGATGTTTGGAATCACCCATACCACGCATAATGGCACTGATAAAATTATAACCATATACAAAAATCAATCCGCTCAAGCTAACGGAAACATATGCCAAAGCATCCTGAAAACTTTCTTCTGGTGTGTTCATCAAACGCAACAAACCATTTTTAAACGTTAAACTGAAAGCACTGATAGCAATGGTTGTTAATAGCATAAAAGTCAAAGCTGTTTTAACGAAAAGATTTAATTTATCGGTTTGCTTTGCCCCTAAATATTGCGCCACGATAATTTGCGCAGCCCCACCAAATCCGATAGCAATAAAAGTAAAAAAGTGCGTTACATCACCGCCGATAGCAATTGCCGACAAACCAATTTTGCCGGTCATTTGCCCGACAATAATCATATCAACAATATTATAAACAATCTGCAAAAAACTCGACATAAACAATGGCATGGCAAATAACAACATTTGTTTTGTCACGTTGCCTTCGGTAAAATCTTTTGCTAACATTTTTGAATGAGTACTCATAGTGAGTGTTTTTATCATATAGTTATTTAATTTTCCATAAAAATATAAGATAATTATGAATTATAAGATGAACATATTTCTTAAGATAAAACTTTACTGACCTCTAGAGGGCAAAAACGTGGCCCTCGCACTGCTCTGATACCATACTCTTTCAATTTTGCAAAAGTCATAAAGTCTCTATCGTATTTTTTTAGCCGTTTAATTTTCATAACCTTGCAAATTTTGAGATTAGTATCTTCATAATGATACGGAATATCCGCTTCCGTCACTTCACATTTATATAACACAGCCGAATACGGAGCCCCAACATACATATATGCAATATCTCCGACATTTATATCGCTGGACTGTTTCCAAATAATCTCCGAATTTTTCGAAAACGCTTCGATAATATCAAAATACTTTGGATTAGCTGGCACCAACCATTCGGTATGGCCACCTTTATTTCGTCCTGTTTTACCTAATGTAAACGCATGGCTTTCCGCCAATAAATCAAACAGAACATCATCACGAACTGTTTCATCCAGTACAATCGTTATCCAACTTTTCTTATTCATATGATACGCCGGATAAAAACCTTTTTGTGTGACTAAGTTAGGAATTTTTTCTTCAGCTAACTTAATATTCACAACTTCAACCTCACCTGAGAGTTTTTTATTAAGTTTGCTCCAATCAATAGTCATGACTAAAGCATACCATTTACCATTATCCTGATTTTTAAAAACACCATGACGATTAAATTTTTCCCACGGAAAAACCGGGGAATCTCCATATTTCTCTATAATATGCAAAACAAGACGATTAGCTTGTACCCCCACAAAATAATTTTCCACCGCACAATGTACTTTGATATTTTCTAAAATCTTTTCATATTCAGAACGCACCTGCCCGACATAACCGACTGCCATACTGTCAACCCGAAGTGGCAAATAACTTTCCTCACTGTCTGTTTCAAAAACATCACCGAAAATTTGACCTTGTTTATCAATTACCACAGTCGCCTTAAATTCATCATTCATAAAAGGCTGCGTATATACCCATTGATCATTTTTCTTAACAAAGCCGTAAGCTGAAAGCTTATTAAAATCAATCTTTGCACGCTTAAATATATCTTCCTCAATACTCACAGAAACACCTCATATTTGCCAACACCGACCGGTAATTGATAATGATATATATCGTCAATATTTTATATCAGCTTTTTCACATCAGCGACAATTTGTTCTGAGGTCATTCCCAGTTCAAATAACAACTCTTGCGGATTATAACGATCATAAAATTCCTTTTTCAGACCATAAGTTTTGACTTTCATTGGCTCTGCTGCATAGAAAGTCGCAATTTTCTGCCCAAAACCACCATCAAGAACACCATCTTCCAGAGTGATAACCAACTGATGATTTTTTTCTAAATCTTTTAACATAGCCTCATCAATGCCGTTTGCAAAACGAGGATTAATAAGGGTCGGCTTAAAGCCAAATTCTTTTTCAATTGCATTTGCCAATTCTTCACCACGCTGATAAAAATCACCAAGTGCCAAAATCGCAACTTTTTCGCCTGTCTGTTCAACCTTAAATGTATTTATTTTACCGTAATCCTTATCTGCCGGACGAGATGTTACCATATTTCCAGGCATCAAAATCATTACCGGATGCTCTTTTTGCTCAACTGACCACTCAAGCATATTCAGATATTCATCTTTTGAAGTCGGTGCTAACATAACCAAATTCGGAATATTCGCAAAAGCAGAAATTGCAAAAATTCCCAAATGTGTAACATCAGTTAAACTATCAAAAGCACAACAATTTAAAACAATCGTCACCGGATTATTATTAATGCACACATCTTGTGAAATCTGGTCATAAGTTCGTTGCATAAACGTTGCATTAGTCACAATCAAAGGCTTACCTCCAGCTTTAGCAATACCGGACGCAAAAGCCACCGCATGCTCTTCCGTAATACCGGTATCAACATACTGAGCTCCCATCTGTGCACGCACCGCAGTATCACTTAATCCGGCACACATCGGCATTGCCGGCGTAATCATCACAAAATCTTTATCCTGTTTAACTTTATTGATAATATATTCGGCCGTTAATCTGGTATAGCTTTCCGCAGGAAAAGAAATAGTAGATTTTCCGGTCTCGCGATTAAACGGCATACACCAGTGCCATGCCTCATGATTTTCTTCCGCTAATTTATAGCCTTTACCTTTTTGTGTATTAATATGCACTACAATCGGGTGATCAATGTCTTTGACCTTTTGCAAAACTTTAATCATTGCCTGAATATCATTACCGTTTTCTTCATAAATATAATCAAGCCCTAAAGCTTTAAAAAAGTTATTACTCGCTTTTCCTTTTGTTTCTCTCAACTCTGTTAAATTATGATATAAACCACCATGTACTTCGGCAATAGATTGCTGATTATCATTAACGATGATAATAAAATTGGAATGAAGTTCCGAGCCTGCAAAATCTAAGGCCTCAAATGCTTCACCGCCCGAAAGCGATCCGTCGCCGATAAGAGCAATCACATTATATTTTTCACCTTTCATATCTCTGGCTTTGGCTAAACCGGAGGCAAGAGAAACAGATGTTGAAGTATGCCCGACATTAAATAAATCGTGCTCGCTTTCCTCCGGATTAGTATAACCGGAATCATCCTTGAAACAATTATCATCAATATATCCATTTTTCCGTCCGGTCAGCATTTTATGCGGATAACTTTGATGAGATACATCAAATACAAATTTATCTTTAGGAGACTCAAAAACATAGTGCATCGCAATTTCTGCTTCCACAATCCCAAAATTCGGTGCCAAATGTCCTCCGATTTTTGTCAGACGATTAAATAACGCTTCTCTAATATCCGCAGCCAAAATTTCTAATTCCTGAGCATTTAACTTTTTAACATCTTCTGGAGAATTAATTGTTTTTAAAATATCGTACATTTATTTTCCTTTCTTAGTATCGATTATAACCATTCATCGGCCCATGTTTTTAGTTCTTCCTCAGAGACACTTGCTGAAAAACGCTTTCCTTCAAAAACTTTTGCATTTGGAGCTAAAGATTGCATATTTTTACCAGACTCTCCTATACCGCTACTCCCAGATGTTGCAAACGGAACAACCGTTTTACCGGCAAAATCATAACTTTCCATAAAAGTATCAATAATTGAAGGCTCTCTATACCACCAAATCGGAAAACCGACAAAGATAACATTATATTTGCTCATATCTTCCACTTTTGAAGCAATCGCCGGACGAGAACTTCTGTCATTCATTTCTACAGAACTGCGACTTTGCGGATCCTGCCAATTCAAATCTGCCATTGTATAAGGCTGTTCAGGCTTAATCTCATATAAATCACCACCCGTTACAGTAGCTAATTTGTCGGCCACTCCTGCTGTTGTTCCTGTCGCGCTGAAATAAGCAACTAATACTTTTTTATCCACCATATTGTTCTCCTCTGCCGTCACATTAAAACTTATTAACCCGAATATACCCATTAAAAATACAGATAAAATTTTATTCATCTTTCTTTTTCTCCTCTCTTACCCGAAAAACTGAACTTGTTTTTCTTTATCTCGCCGCTTTGTCACACACGGATAATGTACTATTATATATTTATAACGCGGACAATCACAACCATGATCATTAATTATGCCGCAAGCTTGCAAATGCGAATAAATCGTAATTGTTCCTAAAAACTTAAACCCGCGTTTTTTCAAATCTCTGCTAATCAGATCTGATAAACCGTTACTAACCGGAATATATCCGTCACCATGTTTGTCATAAAGGATTGTTTTACCTTTAGAAAAACCCCATAAATAATCATCAAAATGACCGAATTCTTCTCTGATTTTTTGAAAACATTGTGCATTATGAATAATCGCTGCAATTTTGCGTGGACTTTTAATCATCCCCTCTACCGCCATAATCCGTGCCACATCATTCTCGGTATAGATAGCGATTTTATCAAAATCAAATCCGTCAAAACACTCTCGAAAAATCTCTCTTTTGTTAATGATGATATTCCAACTCAGACCGCATTGCATAACTTCCATCATCAAATATTCGAACTGCCTTTTATCATCATGCAAAGGCACTCCCCATTCTTCATCGTGGTATTTCTGATTAATCGCTGAAGTATTACCCCAGTTACAATAAGCCATTCAATCTCCTTCCTTATTGAAGCATTTTATTGTTAAAAATCCTCTTAAGTCAAATGCTAATTAAGATTTTTTAATTTAAACAATAAAAAAAGAGTCTGAGAATTTCTTCTCAAACTCTTTTTTTTAATCTTCCGGAACAAAGGGATTATAGAGGACTTTGCCTGTTCTCAGATCCACCTGATAGATGGATTTATTCTCCTTTGGGATTTGCTTATCCTTACGAAGTTCTTCTGGTGTCTCAAATCCATCACCCCATAGTGTAAGGATATTTTTCTCTATCATATAATATGTAAAGCAAGGATGACTCCAGTTTTCTACACCAACCCAATCATCATGACCTCGACCCTCGGTATCAATGTAGAAATATCGAACACAATGCTCCTCATTATAAGGATTCCCATATTCCAATTTTTTAAGGAAACCTCGGATTTTTCCCTCATATTCGATGGGGGTAATATCCTCTGAGAACCCTAAATTACCAATCTCTTTTCCTTTGTACACAACTTGGTATAAAGGGGTCAGATGACAAAATCTGGTCTCATCATCCCAGACATACATCTCTGCCATCCCTATATAAGCATCTTTGCCGATTTTTCTCACCTCGTTGAACTCTGGATGAACCAACCATTTTCCTTTTTGAGAGACAACCCCAACCAGCGGCACACTATCTGAGACAATCGCTGGCTTGTCAAAGCTCATGAGATCTTCGTACTCCTTGGGGGAAACGAGTTTCTCCACTTCAAAGGTACCATCTTCGAGCTTTTTTGCTGAAACGGCGCCCACTTTTGCGGCTACAACCTGCTCTTCCTCAGTCATGGAAATCTCAGGCACTTCGGCAACTTGCTCAACCGGAGAAACAGAAGACTGCTCGTTGGCAACTTTTTCACCATTGTTCGTAACGTTACTGTCCTTCGCGTTACAGCTCATCAGCAAAATGCCGACCAGCATAAAAATAATTTTCCTCATAATATAAATTTTGTAAAAAAAATACCATATTTGGAAAATTTCGTCAACAATCTTTTATTTAAAATTTTTTTAATTAAATATAATATAAATAAGAAAAACCACTCACCGAGGAAAAATATAATGCAAATACATACATTTCCCGTTTCTGACGGTATTGAAACCAACGCTTATTTTTACATTGATGAAACCTCACATCACGGTTTTTTGATTGACCCTGCTGCCGAGCCTGAAAAACTCTTGCAAATCATTAAAGATAATAATTGGATTATCGAAAAAATGCTCATTACCCATGGGCATTTTGACCATATCGGCGCTGTCGAAACCTTACATAAACAACTCAATATCCCCTATTTCATTCATGAAAACGGCAAAGAATATCTAACCAATTCTGCATTTAATTTATCCTCTTATTTCGGAGACAGTATTTCCTTAAATCAAGCTGAATTTCTAAAAGAAAACGACTTTGTGAGCTTAGAAACTGATCCTCATGTGAAACTTAAAGTTATTCATACGCCCGGTCATACTCAAGACTCTGTTTTATTTTATGATGAGCAAAATGCTCTTGCTTTTGTCGGCGATACAATTTTCAAAGCCAGCATTGGTCGCACGGATTTTCCCGGAGGCAACAGTCAACAATTAAAAAATAGCATTGAAACAAAAGTTTTTAATTTACCGGACGAAACAATTCTCTATTCTGGCCACTCCGACCCCACAACCATCATGGCAGAAAAAAAGAATTTCAAATTTTTCTTCTGACAATTTTCAGCTTTTTATAATTGACAAAACTTTTTATTTAACCATAATGCCCTGTAAACAGAAATTATTGTATCACTAATTATTTATAGCATTATGATTAAATTGAAATCTTGGAGATGGTCTCGTCTAGACGACCCCTCCGCTTTAAAAAGATTGTGGACTCATCCCCAATGGATCATACCTTTGGTAATAGTCTTACTCACACTCTGGCTGGTAACAGACAAAACTCTCGACTTGCCAAAATCAACGGCTTGGCTTTGTTGGTGGTTTGCATTTGCTTTATTAATCTTTGCAGTTATCCTAAACATCTGCTGTGCTGATGCATATTATGAAATCAAATCCGGAAAAAAAATTATCCGAAAGATTTATCTTTACACCTCCGGCTTCTTTTCAAAAAAATCTGAAACAGAGATGATTATTCTTACAAAAAATGAGCAAATTCGAACCAACATTTTAGATTATGACTTTGAAGAATGGGATGATTTTTCATCATTCTTATTCAGTCTTGCTGATGACAAAGATTGGTATTACTCTTCACCTGTGTATGAAGCTGAATTGCTTGGTCGTCCCTTCTCGACAACGGTATATTACCAACCGGAACGTCCCAAACGCATTAAAATTCTTGATGGACACGGCCTATCTATTTTCGATGCCGACGCTTTCATTATCAATGGTATTTTCATTCCTCCTTTAGCAAAAAAACAAATAACTGATGCTATCACCGAGGAAAGAGTAGAACCACCGCAAGAATATCTTATTGCCAAGCGTGGTAAAAAATACACTGTTTACGGACTGTATTTTGATAAAGCACCTGCGTGCCTCTCTCTTGCTATTCCGACGGTTATCTTCAAAGAAGGTGGACAAGATGTCATCCTTAAGTACCACGAAGAAACCGAGTATCGCGAGATTTATCGAACCCATTACAGTATGAAACGGTCTGTCAATGATGTGTTTGTTGAATTAAGTTATCATCATGGAATTGGCGGTACGGTCAAAAAATTCAACGAAGAAACGGGAAAACTCGATCTGATTTACAAAGGATATTTTCATGCCATCGACTTTGACAGCGGCGCTATCTTGGGAGATAAGGGCTTTGAATATGTCCCTGAATAAAAAATCCGCTATTAATTAGCGGATTTTTTTTATAAGACCAACTCTGCCAATTTCTTCACATACGTATTTAAGATATTTATCCGCGCCTGATAATCTTCTAAATTATGTTCTATAAATAATTTCTGATCCGGACGAATTTTGATTTTACCAAACTGTTTTTGAATAAAATCAATTAATTTCTCAGGTTTAGCAAATGTGTTATTGTGAAACATTAACAAAATTCCCTTTGCCCCGGCTTCAACTTTTTCAATATTAGCTACCCGACAAAGCTGCTTAATTTCAACTGTTTTGAGCAGATTATCAACCTCCGGCGGAATATCTCCGAAGCGATCAATTAACTCCTCACGCATATCCAAAATCGCATCTTTATCCTGCAAATCACCAATCCGCTTATAAAGTCCCAAACGCACACCTAAATCACGCACATAATCCTCTGGAATCATAATAGGAATACCGGTCGTAATCTGCGGTGCCCAATCTGAAAACTCTGATTGATTACTTGTTCCGATATTTGCTTTTTGACGTGCAATTTCTTCTTCCAACATATGTTGATACAAAGCGATACCAACCTCTTTAATATGCCCTGATTGCTCTTCACCGAGGACATTACCGGAACCTCTGATATCCATATCATGACTAGCCAAAGAAAAACCTGCCCCTAAAGTATCTAAAGCCTGCAAGATATTTAAACGCCGTTCTGCAACCGGATTGAGTTTTTTCTGCTTTGGTACCGTAAAATAACAATAGCCGCGCACTTTACTGCGCCCGATCCGTCCACGCAGTTGATAAAGTTGTGCCAACCCGAACATATCTGCCCGATGCACAATCATCGTATTAACTGTCGGCATATCAATACCGGATTCAATAATCGTCGTTGATAAGAGTAGATCAAATTTTCCGTCTGCAAAATCATTCATCACATCTTCAAGCTGTTTGACTGGCATTTGCCCATGCGCCACCGCAATTTTAATATCCGGAACTAACTCACGCAAACCCTGCTCTACCTCATGAATATCAGATACTCTCGGACATACAAAAAACGTCTGTCCTCCACGAAATTTTTCACGATAAATAGCTTCTTTAATCATAACCTTATCAAACGGCATCACAAACGTTCTTGCCGCCAGACGATCAACTGGTGGCGTGCCGATAATACTCAACTGTTTAACACCGGTTAAAGATAGTTGCAAAGTTCTCGGAATTGGTGTTGCCGTCAACGTCAATACATGAACATCAGACTTCAACGATTTCAATTTTTCCTTATGAACAACCCCAAAATGCTGCTCCTCATCAATAATCAACAATCCCAAATTAGAAAATTTAATATTATTGGCAAGTAAAGCATGCGTTCCGATGACAATATCAACCGAGCCGTCTTCTAACCCCTGTTTAACCAGAGCTGATTCTTTAGGTGTCACGAGGCGAGACAGCATTTTTACATTAACAGGGAAACCTTCCATTCTCTGCTTAAAGTTATAATAATGTTGTCGCGCTAATAATGTTGTTGGCACAATCAAAGCCACCTGTGCCCCGCAAGTTGCCACCGCATAAGCCGCACGCAACGCAACTTCCGTCTTACCGAAACCAACATCACCGCATACCAAGCGATCCATCGGTGAACCTTGTCCCAAATCTTTCAACACATCGGCAATGGCATTGAGTTGATCATCTGTTTCATGATAGGGAAACTTTGCACAAAACTCATCATAACACCCATGCTCGGGAATAAAAATTTCTGATGATTTGAGCTGTCTTTCCGCTGCAATCGCAATCAATTTAGAAGCAATTTCACGAATACGATTTTTAACCTTGGCTTTTTTCGCCTGCCATGCTGCACTGCCCAACGTATCGAGTTGAATATTGTCATCTTCAATCCCATAACGAGACAAAACATCAATATTTTCAACCGGCACAAATAACTTAGCATCATTAGCGTATAAAATTTTCAAACAATCATGCGGTGCTCCGCCGGCAGTAATATTTTCCAAGCCCAAAAAACGCCCTATACCATGCTCGATATGAACCACCAACTCACCGACAGACAATGAAGAAACATCCGCAATAAAATCTTTTGCCGTCACTTTTTTGGTTTTGCGACGTTGCTTCTCGCCTAAAATATCCTGCTCGGAAATCAGCAAATACCCATCGCCCTTAAACCCGTGCGGTAAATTCATCAAGACCAAGACCACACGCTTGAGTTTAGCTTTATCTTCTGCTTCTTTCCATGTATCGGCAACGGCCAAATCAGCAATCCCGTATTCACTCATCAAAGAGAACAATCGCTCGCGGCTTCCTTGCGAATAACAAGCGATCATCCGTTTGAGTTTTTTATTTTCTTCCAAATATGCCTTTAAATCTTCATAAACTTTAGCGGCATTTATATTTTTGGCACTGGCAAAATTAATTACCGGCACCACTTGTGCCGAGATAATATCCTCACGCTCCGGCAAAGTTAAAGGAGTGAAATACAGTGGTTGCCGAGCATTAATCACTTGCTTAAATTGTTCTTCATTCAGATACAATAATTCCGGCGGGATAGGACGATACGTATCAACTTCATTGATAGACTTAACTTTTAAGGCTTCCAAACGTGCCAAATAATAATCCCGAATACTCTCAGCTTTAGTTTTGAGAGCATCTTCCACCTGCCGCCCGATAACCAAACGTGCTTTTGGTAAATAATCAAATATTGTCGGCAACGATTCATCAAAAAATAGTGGCAACCAATTTTCCTGCCCAATATACTTTTTTCCGTTTGAAATTGAATCATAAAGTTCATCTGTTTGACTAGCTGCACCGAATAACTCGCGGTATTTACTGCGAAAAGTTTTAATGCTGTTTTGATCTAAACTGAGTTCGCCCATCACCTGAAAAGTATATTTTTCGAGCTCATTGGTGGTACGTTGCGTCAACACATCAAATGTTCTAATTCGCTCAACCTCATCACCAAACAAATCGATTCGTAAAGGCTCATCCGTCCCAACCGGGAAAATATCCAAGATATCTCCACGTACAGCATATTCGCCGGCTTCCATCACCTGCTCAACACGAACATAACCATTTACAGTTGCATAATGCAGGAAATCATCAAATTTCAATTCACTACCGATTTTGACTTCACGAATGGAATTAAGAAATATTTTTTTAAGCGGTAGTTTTTGTATAACAGCACCAATACTGGCAATGATAATCCGTGGCTTTTTCGGGGTAGGATTTTTTGCTAACGCGCAAAGCGTTTGCACACGCTCTGCCGTAATTTCTATATTTGGAGACACGCGGTCATAAGGAACGGTATCCCACGCCGGTAATTTTAAAACGTCAATTTCAGGCGCAAGTACTTTCAGCAAATCAGCCGTATTTTCCAAGCTGATACCATCGCTGACGATATAAAGCAGGTCTGTTGTTAAGTGCTTATAAATATCCCTCAGCAGAAAAGCATCATACCCCTCTGCAACTGAAGAAATCACTTTAACTTTTTCAAAATCACTTTGCATAACTAAATCTGTTCTGTACTTTTAGAAAGAAAATATATACAATTCCAACGTAATGCAAGAAAAAAACATATGAGACCGCCGATTTTATATCCGCTGTTTGCGGGCATTGAAAATATCAAAGGTGTTGGCGCTCGCGCTAAAACCCTTTTAGATCATCTTTGCGGTGATAAAATCATTAATCTCCTCTGGCATTTGCCCTATAATATCGTCGATCGTACTTATTCTCCGAGCTTATCTCACGCTGAAGTCGGACGGATTATCACGGTCAAGGTCAAAGTCATTGAGCACGTCCCGCCCAAGTCCAAACATCAACCTTATAAAATTGTTTGCACCGATGGCACCGATGATATTACTCTTTCTTTCTTCAAAGCCTACCCCGAGAGCTTGCAAAAAAATCTCCCTGCCAATGCCGAGCGCATTATCAGCGGCAAATTAGAGGTTTTCAACGGTGCTTTGCAAATGAATCACCCTGATTATATCGGACGACCGGAAGAGGCAAACACCATAAAAGGCATTGAGCCAATTTATCCCTTAACTGCCGGTATCACCAACAAAATGATGCGCAAGTTTACCCAAAGTGCCCTTGCCCTTGTTCCCAATCTGCCGGAATGGCAAGATGAAAGATTTTTGCAAGCCAATAAATTTGAGAGTTTCAAACAAGCCCTCATCAAGGCCCATAATCCGCAAAACTTAAACGATATCGGTGCAAACAGCCCTTACCGCCGCCGCTTGGCTTATGATGAACTACTTGCCAATCAGTTAGCGCTCGCCTTCGTCAGAGAAAAAATCAAAAAAAAATCCGGTCGTTCATTCCATGGTGACGGACATTTGCAAAATCAAGTTTTAGCAGCCTGCTCATTTCAACTCACAGACTCTCAGCAAAAAGTTTTAACCGAAATTAAAGCTGATATGGCCTCGCCGTATCGTATGTTACGCTTATTACAAGGAGACGTCGGCTCTGGTAAAACCATTGTTGCCCTTTTGAGTATGCTCAATTGTGTTGAGACCGGTGCACAAGCCGCCATTATGGCGCCGACTGAAATTTTAGCCAAACAACATCTTGAAACAATTTTTCCGCTCTGCGAGACTTGCGGGGTTAAAGTTGCTTTGCTGACCGGCAAAACCAAAAAGAAAGAACGCACCCAAATTTTACAAGAACTGCAAGATGGCACAATTAACATTCTCATCGGCACCCACGCCCTGTTTACTGAAAATGTTACCTTTAAAGATTTAGGCTTTATTGTGGTTGATGAACAACATCGTTTCGGTGTTCAACAAAGATTAGCATTATCCGCCAAAGGCAATCAGCCTGATATTCTGGTCATGACCGCCACACCGATCCCGAGGACTTTGATTTTAACCGCATATGGCGATATGGAATATTCTAAAATAGAAAAAGCCCCTGAAGGTCGCAAACCGACCGACACCCGCGTCATGCCCTTAAGTAAAATTCAAGATGTTGTTACCGCCCTCAAGCGTAAAGTTGATGAGGGTATCCGTGCTTATTGGGTTTGCCCGCTGGTTGAAGAATCCGAAAAATCAGACCTTGCCGCCGCTGAGGAGCGTTTTCATACCCTGCAAAAAGTCTTTGGCACAGATGTCGGTCTCATTCACGGCAAAATGAAAGAGGCGGAAAAAGACGCCGTTATGGCAGATTTCAAAGCCGGAAAAATCAAAGTTTTGGTCGCCACCACCGTCATTGAAGTCGGGGTTAATGTCCCCGAAGCTACCTTAATGATTATTGAGCAGGCCGAGCGATTCGGTTTAGCTCAACTCCACCAACTCCGCGGACGGATTAAACGCGGTTACGAGGCATCAACCTGCATTTTACTCTATGGTTTTCCCTTGAGCGAAACCGCTTGCGAGCGCCTAAATATTATGAAAAATTCCGAAGACGGCTTTATCATCGCCGAAAAAGATATGGAACTCCGCGGCTTTGGCGAGATTTTAGGCAACCGCCAATCCGGCTTTGAGGTTTTCCATTTAGCTGATTTAAGCACAGATAAAGAACTGATGTTAACCGCCCACAAAGACGCACAATTCATTGTCTCACAAGACCCTAAATTAGAAACTCCGCGCGGCCAAGCCCTCAAAATTCTGCTTTATTTATTTGAGCAAGACGATGCCGTCAAAACTTACCTCGCAGGATAACATTTAAAATCTCTTTTCTCTGATTATATATCATTCCAAAGGAGACCTCACCGATGGAATTATATTTGCTCTTTTCTTTGTTTTTAATCTATCTGATAACAAGCTTTATCTTACCCAAACAGCACTTGCAAAAAATATGGACGCTGGCTTTTTTCATTTGCTTTGCGGTCACGGCTGTAGCTATCGGCCTCATTCGAGTTAGCGGACAAGATGTCATGATGTCTGCTGCCGAACTAAACTGGTATTATCTATTATACCTGTTTGGCTCTTTATCTGTTGTTTTAGGATTTATCAATTTATGGCTTTATCGCCACGGTATTTGGCAAATTTTCTTTACTCATCAGGAAGATGATGACAATTAAGCTTTTTTAATCTTAAAAATTTCATCTCGACCGCGGATATTAATTTTGTATCTGTTACGATGCCATGTCCATTTAACTTTATGTGCATTCAAAATTCGACAAGCAAAAGGTACATCCGAACAAACAATTACCTTTTTCTCTTTATCCCAAACAGCATTAGGAACACGCTTAAGAGCTTTACGGACATTTTCTTCATCAAGCCACGTCGGCACACCGATTAAATCTTGTTTAACCACTTTAACTTTCTTAAAAATCGGTTCAAGCAACAAACGTTTTAAACTTTTTCCGAATAAAAAATATAAATTTTCTTCAGCTTCAGCCTGATTATCACTGGCATGCAAATAATTTCCGCCTAAAAGCTGACGAAGATGATATTTCATCGCGCTCATATTCTGATTTTTCCCGTTATCCGTAATAAGCGGAGAATTATCTTTAACAATTAATACTAAAAAACTTCCTTGTCCGCAAAGTTTCAACTTACTTTTAGCAGAAGGCAACTTTTTACCGTAAAAACGTGACAAATTCTGAGTAAAAAATTTAGGTGTCCAGAAAATTTCATACTGCTTCACAATTTCAAATTTTTCAGAAATTGCTGCAATAACTTCCTCTTCTTTGAAACGTGCCGTATTCCATATTATAAAAATGTTATAATCTGTTGCCATCTTTTTACCTTGCCATTTTACCTGTTACGAATATAATGAGCATTTAGAATTTTGACAAGCATAAAAATAGGCACTTTATGATAAGAGTTAATAACATCAAAGCAAATCTTGATATTGATTTGGAGGGATTAAAAGAAATCGTCTCCATGAAAACCGGATTAGACCCCGAATATATTAAAAATATTCGCATTGCAAAAAAATCTATTGATGCCCGCAACAAAACCAATGTGTGCTTTGTCTATTCTATTGATATGGAAGTCAGAGGAGATGAAGATTATATTCTCTCCATTCTCGCTTGGAAAGATTGCGAACTTGTCAAAAATGAACCTTTTACCCCTGCTTTACGCCTTACACCAAAATCAAGACCGATTATTGTCGGCACCGGACCGGCAGGAATGTTTGCCGGATTAGCGCTGGCTAAAATGGGAATGAAACCAATTTTACTCGAAAGAGGCAAAGAAGTTTCTCGCCGTCAACAAGATATTAAAACCTTTTGGGAAAAAGGAAAACTTAACACCAATTCCAACGTTCAATTTGGCGAAGGCGGTGCCGGTACTTTTTCCGACGGTAAATTAATGACCGGTATCAAAAAAACACCATTTATGCGTAAAGTTTTGCAAGAGCTGACCGAGGCCGGCGCCCCGGAAGAAATTTTGTATCTGGCTAAACCCCATATCGGAACCGATAAATTAGTCACCGTTGTGGCTAATATTCGCAAAAAAATTACCTCTCTTGGTGGCGAATATCGCTTTGAACATCAGGTAACTGATTTGATTATTAAAGATAATAAAATACAAGGCGTAAAAGTCAAAAAAGCTGATGGAGAAATTGAAGAAATCGCCTCTGATTGCGTCATTTTAGCCCTTGGACACAGCGCTCGAGATACATTCCAAATGCTTTATGAACGCGGCATACAAATTGAGCAAAAACCTTTTTCCATTGGCGTTCGCATCGAGCATCGCCAAACAATGATAAATCAAAGCCAATATGGGCGTTATGCTAACCACCCAGCTTTAGGCGCTGCTGACTATAAATTAGCTGTCCATTATCCGGATGGTCGCTCCGCTTATACTTTTTGTATGTGTCCTGGTGGACAAGTTGTTGCCGCAGCTTCGGAAGAAAATACCGTTGTTACCAATGGTATGAGTGAATTTGCCCGTGACAAAGAAAACGCCAATGCCGCTCTGCTGGTTGGCGTAACACCGGAAGATTTTGGCGGCAAACACCCACTGCAAGGAATGTATTTTCAACAACAACTTGAACATAAAGCTTTTGAATTAGGCGGCAAAAATTACCATGCACCGATACAACTAGTTGGAGATTTTTTACAATCCCGTCCCTCTCATAAACTCGGAGATGTGGCACCTTCTTATACCCCTGGTGTAACACCGACGGACTTAAGCCTGTTGTTTCCTGAATATATTACAGCAACACTAGCCAAAGCAATCGTCGATATGGATAAAAAGTTACACGGCTTTGCAGACGATAATGCCATAATGACCGGCGTTGAAACCAGAAGTTCTTCTCCTATTCGTATCTATCGCGATGAAAATTTTGAATCAAATATCAAAGGCTTATTCCCTTGCGGTGAAGGTGCCGGATATGCCGGCGGTATTATCTCCTCTGCCGTTGACGGCTTAAAGATTTGCTTACAAGAAGAAGACACAAAAAAAGCGGGGGTAAAATAACAGATAACCTGTCTTTAATTCCCCGCTTTCTTTTATTTTTTACATATATATATACCTATCAGCCCCCCTATGATAGCAAACAAAATTGATAAATCTCCACATATATAACCGATAAAACCACCGATTGCTGTGCAAATAACAATTTTTATCATATTTGATCCGAATATCGAATATATATAATACACTAACATTATACCACCACCTACAATGATACCAGCCCAAATAGCTGAATCAGAACGACCTCCACAAAGGTAAACAAGAAGTCCACCTATCACAGCAGCCCAAAAGATGGGAGATTGCAATGTTAATTGAATTGCGGCACCGCAAATACTTAAAATCACTACGACCACAAACCAAAGAGCCAAAAGTCCAAGGATGGTCAATAAGATTCCAAAAATTGTACTTAACATAATAAATATAGATTAATAATTAATTCTTACTTATAGAATACCACATTTTTGTCCATCAAACAACAAAAATCCGCTTGATTAATTTTTAATGAAATATCTGCACTAGAAACACAAAGAACGTATTTTTTACTAAAACTTGGAGAATGAGACTAATACAAAGAAACTTTTTCTAAAAATACGATATTTGCTGTTTATAGTAAGATATCGAAAAAATTATGAAGGGAGTGTACTCAAGCGTACATGACCGAATAATTTTCGAGATATCTGCACTAGAAACACAAAGAGCGTATTTTTACTTGAGTTGCATCTTATAAAGAGCAGCATAAGCCCCATCCTCTTTTTTCAAGAGCTCCTCATGCGTTCCCTCTTCAACCTTTTCACCATTATTGATAACAACAATTTTGCTGGCATTACGAACTGTTGATAAGCGGTGAGCAATAACAAAAACCGTACGATTATTCATTAAGTTATCAATCGCTTGCTGAACAATTGCTTCAGATTTATTATCTAAGGCCGAAGTTGCTTCATCCAAAATAACAATTGGGGCATTTTTCAAGAAAGCACGAGCAATTGCAATACGTTGCTTTTGACCACCGGAAAGCAAGACACCACGTTCACCGATTTCTGTGTCCAAACCTTTTTCCAGCGTATTAATAAACTCCTCTAAACAAGCTGACTTAACCGCCTGATTAATTTCCTCTTCAGTTGCTGTCGGTTTGCCCAAAATAATATTATCGCGAATAGTTCCGCTAAATAAGAAATTATCTTGGAAAACCATAGCAATATGACTACGTAAAGAATCCAACTTAAAGTGGCGAATATCTTCACCATCAATTAAGATAGAGCCACCTTGAATATCATAAAAACGAGGTAACAAGCTGACTATTGTTGACTTACCGCCACCGGAATTACCGACAAAAGCAATTGTTTGCCCGACCTTCGCCTGTAAGTTGATATGCTTAAGAATAGGTTTACCTTTGGTATATTCAAAACAAACATCCTTAAATACAATATCATGCTTAATTTTATCGAGAGATTTAGCTTTTTTCATATCTCGAATAGTCGGCTCAGACTCAAGAATTCCGAAAACACGCTCCATCGCAAGTAACGAAGCTTGAACCGCCGTAAAATTATTACCAATACTTTTAATCGGATTATAAAGCATAATTAATGCCGTAATAAACGAAACAAATGCACCCGGCGTAATCTGTTTCGTAACAATCAAATAGCTACCAAGCCAAATAATAACAGCAATACCAATAGAAACAACAAAATGCATCAACGGTGACATAATGCCGGTACGTTGAATCATTTTAATACCAAGCTTAAACAAATCATTAAGCGTATTTTTAAATTTATTATATTGGTGCTCATATAAATTATAAGAGGTAACGATTCGATTACCGGAATACGTCTCATTATAATGTGTCATTACAGCTGAACCTGAAAAGATGGTTTTATCAACCAATGACTTAATACGACGACGAACCGTTGTTAGCGGGAACAAAGCACCCAATAAAACAATAATTGCAACGATTGCTAACTGCCATGAATTATAAATTAAAACACCAATTAATGATAAAGAAGAAAACAATCTGGTTGTAAATAATTTGATATTCACCAATAAACCGTTACATGCTAAATCGACATCTCCGTTATAACGATACATAACTTCACCGGAAGATGTATTATCAAAGAAACTGGCCTCTTTCCGCATTAGTTTTTTAAATAAATCTAATTTAACATCATTTGATAATTTACGTCCGAACCATGTATTCAAATATGTTGCCCCGTAATTAAGAACACTTTGAACACAGCTGAAAACCACAATTAAAACCGGAATATAATTTGTTGAAGCCGTATTTTGCTCAACCATAACGATATCCATATATGGACGAAGAGCCCACGCAATAACGGCATCCATAGCTCCAATCGGAATAGTGATTAGAACGGACATCATCCCTCGAAACCAATAAGGTTTCACATAAGGCATAATCTTTAAGTAGTTACTAATAGTATAAGTAGATTTAAGTTTGGTAGTTAATTTTTTAAACATAACAGTCTCATCATAATATCAAATATGGCTAAGACTTTATACATATTCTATCGATTTGGCAAGTAATATTATTTTTTTGTTTCTAAAATACTGGATTTTTACAAAAAAACAACGTATAGTACACTCCGATAAAATATAAGAAACAGAGGAAATTAATGAAAATATTGGTCGGATTAAGCGGCGGTGTCGATTCTGCAGTAACTGCATATTTATTAAAAAAAGCCGGACATGAGGTTATTGGTGCAACCATGTCTATTTGGGATAAAAAACAGATTTATAAATCCCTTGGAAAAGACGCTTGTTTCAGTCCTCATGAAGAAAAAGACATTGAACAGGCACACCAAATTTGCCAATATTTAGATATTCCTTATCATGTCTTTGACTGTACCGAACAATATAAAAAAGTTGTGCTCCAAAACTTCAAACAAGAATACTTAAACGGACGTACACCTAACCCATGCATTCGCTGTAATGCCATGATTAAATTTGGCGTTCTACCTGAAACAGCTCGCGAACAAGGTTTTCAATTTGATAAATTTGCAACCGGTCACTATGCCCGCTTAACGCAAGATGAAAAGACAGGACGTTGGCTTTTACGAGCAGCCATTGATAAAAGCAAAGATCAGTCTTATTTTTTATATCGGTTGTCACAAGAGCAGTTGTCAAAGATTATGATGCCTCTCGGAGACTATACCAAACAACAAATCAGAGAAATTGCTCGTGAGGCCGGAATTCCTGTGAGCGATAAACCGGATAGCCAAGATTTTTATTCGGGAGACATTAACGATATTATTCAAGCAGAGCCTAAAACCGGAAACTTTGTAACCACCGACGGCAAAATTTTGGGAACACATCAGGGAATTTGGAATTTCACAATCGGCCAACGCCGCGGATTAGGAATATCTGCAGAAAAACCCCTATACGTTATCGGTTTAAATAAAGAAAAAAATGAAGTTATTTTAGGATTTGCTGATGAATCCTTTAAGCAAGGTTTGATTGCTCATAATTTGGTATGGACATCATCGGACTTGTTATCAAAACCAACTAAAATTCTGGCAAAAATTCGCTCATCTCAAAAACCTGTTCAAGCAATAGCAAGCGCAACAGATGATGAACTTAAAGTTGAATTTACAGATATGCAAAAAGCCTTAACACCAGGACAATCTGTTGTTCTTTATGACGAAAAAGAATACGTTCTCGGTGGAGGTATTATCGATAAAGTATTTTAAGATCTTTTATTCCGTAATCGATACGCTGATAACTTATGATATGCAGTTCTTATTTAAGGTAATTCAAGAGTGACATTTTTGACACACTGGAAAGAATTGAATAAGAAGCTTCAAGAGCATTTTCAGACATCAATAATTTAACGGCTGCTTCTTCTTTATCTGCATCTTTAATTTGGCTGATATTGGTTTCCAAATTTGCCGCAGCAAGTCTCTGATTTTCAATAACTTTATTTAAGATCGT
>CAMHFM010000001.1 GCA_946184595.1 uncultured Azospirillum sp. | reverse complement strand
TCTATGTCAAAGTTGATGGATTGAAAAATGCTTCTTATAAAAAATTAGCTTTTATTCAACATGGATTGGCCTCAAATATGGATCATCAAGTCATTCAAACGGCAAAACAAGCTTTTCTTGCACATCATTATGTCGTCATTACTTTTGACAGTCGTTACTCTTTAGGTAAAAGTGGCAACGATGTACAGAAAGTTCTTTTATCAACCTTTACGGAAGATTTAGAAACCGTTATTGATTGGGCTAAAAAACAACCTTTTTATAGCGAACCTTTTGCTCTTTCCGGACACTCTTTAGGTGGTGCATCTGTTTTGCAATACAGCGCCCGTCATCCGGAAAAAGTTAATATATTGGTTCCGATTGCGCCGGTTATCAGCGGGGATCTTTGGGAAAAATCTTGTATGAAAAACTTATCTGAATTTTGCCGATTATGGAAACAAAACGGCTCTTATGAATATACTGATACAAAGATTAATAAAACAGCTGTTATTCCTTACAATGTTGTTACTAACAGTAAATCTTACAATGCTTATACTTTGGCTCCGGCAATTACAGCCAAAACGCTTATTATTGCTGGCGATAAAGATATTATTATTGCGGCAGATGATGTAAAAAACTTGGTCCGAATAATGCCTAAAGCCTCATATACGGTTGTTAAAAGCAGCGAACATAATTTTGAGATACAAAAAAACCAAGAAGATCTCTATAAAAGTATTGAAAATTTTATAAAATAAAAGCTTTATGATGCATATTTTCTGCTTGATTTTACGCATACACCAAGTTATATGTGAAAAAAAATCATAAAAGAGGATGTAATGACTGTTATTAAAGTTTGTTTAGGTAGTTCTTGTTACGTACGAGGAAATGATAAGACTCTTGCCTTTTTAGAAAACTATATTCGGGAAAATAATAAAGATATTTCAATAGAGTTATTAGGGTGCAGATGCACAAATTCATGCCAAGACGGCCCAAATATTTTTATCGGGGAAACCAAATATTCACACCCCTCACAGAATGAACTTGTAGAACTTTTGGAGAAACTATGAGCGAAAATACAGGAATCGTTTATACCTTATATAATGAATGTCAGGACTGTTATAAATGCGTTCGCCGTTGTCCTGTCAAATCAATCCGTATTCAGGATGGACACGCTTGCGTTTTATCAGAAAAATGCATAGAGTGCGGCCGTTGCGTTGCCCCTTGTCCAAGCCAGGCTAAACGTGTCAGAAATGATATTGATAAAGTTAAACAACTTATCGGTGCTGGTAAAAATGTGTATGTTTCCTTAGCTCCAAGTTGGCGCGCTTCTTTTTCTTGCACCAGAAGACAAATGATTGCGACCTTGAAAAAATTAGGTTTTGCCGGGGTTAGTGAAACAGCTTTGGGTGCACAAGAAGTTTCTATTGAAACGGCTCGTTTGCTTAATCAAACAGATAAAGGTTTACTGATTTCAAGTGCTTGTCCGGTTATTGTCAAATATATCAGACTTTATAAACCGGAATTGGCAGAATATATCGTTCCAATTGCCTCTCCGGCCTTGACACATGCCAAATTGCTGAAAAAAAGTTTGGGAGAAGATATTTCCGTTGTTTTTGTAGGTCCTTGTATCGCCAAAAAAAATGAATCAGATACACATAAAGATCTCATTGATTTTGCCCTGACTTTTGAAGAACTTAAATTGTGGCTTAAAGAAAGTGATACCCCGATAGCAACAGGCGATTGTTACGGCGAAGACTTTGTCCCTTCTCATGCTTATGAGGGTAATCTCTATCCGATGGATGGTGGTATGAATGAAACCATCAAAAAAATCGGCGTTAAAGATAATGTCCATTTATGTCAGGTTTGTTCGCTTGAAGCTTTTGATTTGGCAGTTAATTCTTTTGCAAAAGATCAATTAAAAAATCCTGTTTTCATAGAAGCTTTGGCTTGTGCCGGCGGTTGCATGCATGGCCCTTGTATCGCGACAACATCTTCTGATGTCAATAATATGTCTCGCGTTTTATCTCATATTAAATATCGCGAAAATATTCCGACTACTCCTGATGTTGTTGTCTCTCAAGAATACACACCGAATCCGGTTTCACAAAAAACATATTCGATGGATGAAATTCAGGAAGCTTTGCATAAAATCGGCAAATATCTCCCAGAAGATGAACTAAATTGCGCCGGTTGCGGATATCAAACTTGTAAAGATATGGCAAAGGCTTTACTGGATGGTGATGCCGAACCTTCAATGTGTGTTTCTTATATGCGCAAGTTAGCCACTAAAAAAGCAAGCGCTATGCTTAAAAGTATTCCTTCCGCTATGGTTATGCTTGATAAAGATTTGGATATTATAGAGGCCAATGAGGCTTTCATTAAGATGTTTACAGGAAATGACCAAGGAAGTTATTTATCAGATCCGCAAAAACTAACGGGAAAAGAAATTAAAAACTTTTTTGATGCGCAGAAAATCTTTTCTTCGGTTTTAACCGGCGGAAATGAAGCTCATAAAGAAAATTATAAATACAATAACAAATTTTATGATCTCCATGTTTTTCCGATTGAACCGAATGTTAGTATTGGTGTGACCATTACCGATATCACAAGCACCAGTCATTCTCGTGAAATCGTTGCGCAAAAGGCTAAAGAAGTTATTGATAAAAACATTTCTACTGTTCAACAAATTGCTTGTTTGCTCGGAGAACATATGGTGCAAACCGAAACCATTTTGAACACTATTGCTAATGAGTATAATACTGACGAGGACTAAATGTTCATTGATGTAGATTGTTCACAAATAAAAAAGTTCGGGCAAAATGCCTTTGGCGATTATTTCGTCTCAAAACGTTCTGATAACCAAGAGCGTTTGATTGCCGTTTTATCTGACGGCTTGGGAAGCGGTATCAAGGCCAATATTTTATCTTGTATGACTTCTACCATGCTGATGCGTTTTATTGAGGAGGATATTCCTATTCAAAAAGCCGCACAAACGATTATGGACTCCTTACCGGTGTGTCAAATCAGAAAAATCAGCTATGCGACATTTTCCGCAATAGACTGCCGAAGTGATGGCACGACATGGATTGTGGAAGAGGGTAATCCTTCCTTTTTACTAATGCGTCATGGGGAAGAAGTTCCTCTGGAATATGAAGAATATACTTCTCCTAAATTTCCGGAAAGACATTTGAGATTATATCAATTTAAAGCAGAAGTCGGTGACCGAATTATCTTTTGCTCTGATGGTGTAACTCAAGCAGGAATAGGAACACAAGCATATCCTTTGGGATTTAAGCGAGAAGGATTATTGCATTTTGTTAAAGAATGTTTGGTTAAAAATTCTGATATTTCCAGTACTGATTTATCATCTCAAGTTATTCAAAAAGCTCTTTCTGTTGAGTTACAAGAGCATGCTGGAGACGATATTTCCTGTGCAGTTTTATATTTTAGGAATCCGCGAAAAGCTTTGATATTTACCGGCCCCCCATATAACAAGATGAAAGACCGGGAATATTGTATGTCTTTTGATTGTTTTGCCGGTAAAAAAGCTATTTGCGGCGGAACAACCGCAAATTTGGTTTCTCGAGAATTACGGCGGGAAATTGTTAATATTCCTCACCCTAACTCCGGAGATTTACCGCCGATTGCTGCTATGGAAGGTATTGATTTGGTTACGGAAGGAATTTTAACCTTAACCAGAGCAACAGAATATTTAGAGCGAGAAGAACTTTTTCATCAAGATGCCGCTGGACAACTTGTCGATTTTCTTTTAAGCTCGGATATCATAGAATTTATGGTCGGTGCTATGCTTAATCAGGCTCACTATGACCCATCTTTGCCTATTGAAATAGAAGTCAGAAGAACAATCATTAAAAAGATGAAAAAGCTTTTGGAAAATAAGTATTTTAAGCAGGCTATTATCCACTATATGTAGGAGGACAACATGGAAAAAATAAAAGTTAAAATTTGCCAAGGAACAACTTGTTTTGTTATGGGGGGAAGTGTTACTAAAGCAATACAGGAAGTCTTGGCAGAAAAATATGCGGATACCGTTGAAATTTTACCTGTCAGATGTTTGGAAGCTTGCCATGAAAATGATTCTTTTTCTCAAGCTCCATATATCTATATTGATGATGAAATTGTTCCATCAGCAACTGTTGAAAAAGTTATAAGTATTATTGAAAGTAAGTTAAAACATGACTAATGCACCAGAAATAGAAACTAAAAAATTAAAACGTGAAATTCTAATTCGTCTTATTAAAGCTTTTATGTCGGATAATTTTGAAGAAAATGTCCGTCTTATCCCTTATGATATGCGTCCGAAAGGAAGTGAAGTTCCTTTCCGCTGCTGTGTTTATAAAGAAAGAGCTATTTTGCGCTCCAGAACAATTGCAGGACTTGGTTTTGCAATGGAAGAAGATGATGAGCGTACATTGCTTTCTGATTTTGCTAAGCGCGCATTAACTCGTGAACGTCCGGAATCTGAGCCATTAACTGTTTTACAAAATGCTTGTAAAGGTTGTCCTTCTGCCAGAGTTTTTGTCACGGAGTTATGTCAGAACTGTGTTGCTAAACCTTGTATGAAGGCTTGTAATTTTGGTGCTATCAGTAATAACGGTAAGCGTTCAGTTATTGATGAAGAAAAATGTAAGAAATGCGGTATGTGCATGAATGCTTGCCCTTATCATGCAATTGTTAAAACCGTTGTTCCTTGTGAAGAAGCCTGCCCTGTCGGTGCTATTGCTAAAGGTGAAGATGGTTTTGCTCATATTGATAAAGATAAGTGCATCTCTTGCGGTAAATGTGTTTCTGCATGTCCGTTCGGCGCAACACATGCTAAAAGTCAGATTATTGATGTGCTTTCTAAAATCAAACAAGGCAAGGAAGTTATTGCTATGTTTGCACCGGCTTTAGTCGGACATTTACCTTGCTCAGCCGAACAATTTATCGAAGCCTTCAAAAAAGTCGGTTTTTCTGATGTTTATGAAGTTGCTCAAGGCGCTGATACGACTATTCAGGTTGAAGCCCGTGATTTTGCTGAAAGATTAGAACAAGGTGCCCCGTTTATGACAACATCTTGTTGTGCCGCATACAATGAGCTGATTAAAAAGCATATTCCTGAAATTAAGCCTTATGTTTCGGATGCGCATACACCGCTTTATTATACAGCGGAAATTGTTAAGAAGGAGCACCCAAATGCTGAAACCGTATTTATCAGCCCGTGCTTTGCCAAAAGAAAAGAAGCTCTTGACAATCCAAACGTCAATAATGTTTTGAACTTTGAGGAATTAGGGGCAATCTTTATTGCTTTTGGTATAGAAGTTGATACTTGCGAAAGTAAAGAGTACAAATTTAAGAGTTCTAAGGAAGCTCGAGATTTTCCATTATCCGGCGGTGTTGCTCGTTCTGTTCAAGCTGCTTGGAAAGGCGATCCCGATGCTTTGAAACCAGGTATTATCAACGGCCTGACTAAAACAACCGTTCGTGATCTTAAAGTATATGCCAAAACTGGGAAATGCCCACTCGGTAATTTAATTGAGGTTATGAGTTGTGAAGGCGGTTGTATTGCCGGTAATGCCGGATTAAATACTGTTAAAATGGCATTAAAGAAAGTAACCGATTATTCGGCTCAAAGTTATTCATTAAAGGATACTAAATAGAGAGGAAAAAATGGCAACGAAAGAGCAAAAAGCAATGTCTCTGGACGATTTGAACGCGTTAATTGAACGCGTTCATATTGCGCAAAATCAATTTGCGACATTTTCAGAAGAAAAAGTTGACGCTATTTTTAAGGCAGCAGCGACAGCTGCTAATAAAATGCGCATTGATTTGGCTGAATTAGCCGTCCAAGAAACTGGTATGGGTGTATTAGAAGATAAGATTATTAAAAATCATTTTGCTTCAGAATACATTTATAACAAACATAAAAATGTTAAAACTTGTGGTCTGATTAAAAGAGATAAGGTTAATGGGGTTAAAATTGTTGCCTCTCCTTTGGGTGTTATTGCCGGGGTTGTCCCCACGACCAATCCGACTTCTACAGCTATTTTTAAATCTTTAATTTGCTTAAAAACCAGAAACGGTATTATCTTTTCCCCACATCCACGTGCTAAGAAAAGTACGATTGCCGCTGCCAAAGTCGTCCTTGATGCGGCTGTTGCTGCGGGAGCGCCGAAAGATATTATTGGTTGGATTGATGAGCCTTCCGTTGAATTAACGCAATGTTTGATGACGCACCCGAAAATTCAAGCTATTTTAGCAACCGGTGGTCCGGGAATGGTTAAAGCAGCTTATTCAAGTGGAAAACCAGCTCTTGGTGTCGGTGCGGGAAATACACCTGCTATTATTGATGAAACCGCCGATATTAAAATGGCCGTTTCTTCAATTTTGATGTCAAAAACTTTTGATAACGGTATGATTTGTGCTTCCGAGCAATCTGTTATCGTTGATGACGATATTTACGATGAAGTTAAGAAAGAATTTGTTTATCGTGGCGCTTATTTGCTTAATAAAAAAGAAATGACCGCTTTAGGCAAAATCATTTTAACGGAAAAAGGTGTGAATGCAGATATCGTCGGACAACCGGCCTATAAAATTGCCAAGCTTGCCGGATTTAAAGTACCGGAAGATGCAAAAATTTTATTAGCCGAGCAAACAGATTATACGATGAAAAATCCTTACGCTCATGAAAAACTTTCACCAATCTTGACCATGTATAAAGCTAAGAACTTTGAGCAAGCAACGGATATTGCTTTTGCCTTGGTTAATAATGGTGGTTTAGGACACACTTCTGTTCTTTATACAGACGAAAGAGTCCAAGACAGAATAGATTTTTATGCGCAAAAAATGCCAACCGGTCGTATTTTAATTAATTCTCCGGCCTCTCAAGGCGGAATCGGTGATTTGTATAATTTCCGTTTAGAACCATCCCTCACTTTGGGTTGCGGTTCTTGGGGTGGAAACTCCGTAAGTGAAAATGTCGGCGTTAAGCATCTTGTCAACTATAAAACAGTTGCAGAAAGGAGAGAAAATATGTTGTGGTTCAGAGTTCCGCCAAAAATCTATTTCAAGCGCGGTTCAACAGATTTGGCTTTGCGTGAGTACGAAGGTAAAAAGCGTGCCTTTATCATTACCGATAGATTTTTATTTGATTCCGGTGCCGTTCGTACAGTAACAGATACTTTAGAGGAAATCGGTACTGATTTTCAAATTTTCTTTGATGTTCAGCCGGATCCGACCTTATCAACCGCTAAAAAAGCTCTGGCTATGGTTAACACCTATCAACCGGATTTAATTATTGCTTTGGGTGGTGGATCTCCGATGGATGTTGCTAAAATTATTTGGTTAATGTATGAGCATCCGGAAACTAATTTTGAAGATATTTCTATGCGTTTTATGGATATCAGAAAACGTATTTGCCGTATTCCTGAACTCGGAGAAAAAGCAAAGTTAGTTTGTATTCCGACAACATCAGGTACCGGTTCTGAAGTTACACCGTTCTCAATCATTACTGATGATGAGACACATGTTAAATATGCTTTAGCTGATTATGCTTTAACGCCATCAATGGCTATTATTGATGCAAACTTTGTCGATAGTATGCCTAAAGGCTTAACGGCTGCCGGCGGTATTGATGCTTTAGTTCACTCAATAGAAGCCTACGTTTCTTGCATGGCTACAAACTATACAAACTCTTTAGCTTTGGAAGCTATTAAGCAGATTTTCCGCTATTTGCCCCGAGCTTATAAAGACGGCGCTGCAGATCCTTTTGCAAGAGAAAAAATGCATAATGCAGCTACCATTGCCGGTATGGCATTCGCTAATGCTTTCTTAGGATTATGCCACTCTATGGCTCATAAGCTAGGTGCTATGTATAATATTCCACATGGCGTAGCTAATGCTTTACTGTTATGTCAGGTTATTCGTTATAATGCGACAGATTGTCCTAAAAAACAGGCTATTTTCCCGCAATATAAAGCTCCTGAAGCTAAAAAACGCTATGCACAGATTGCCCATGTTCTTTATCTTGGTAATGATAAGAGCAGTGAAGATGAGTTGATTGAATTGCTCCTTAAAGCAATTGTTGATTTGAAGAAGACAATCGGCATTCCATCCTCTATTAAAGAATACGGCATTGATGAGAAGGTCTTTAAGGATAATCTTGATGAGCTTGTCCGTTTAGCCTTTGATGATCAATGTACAGGCGCTAATCCGGTTTATCCGTTAATGAGCGACATCAAACAAATTTATCTTGATGCTTATAAAGGTAAATTCTAAATAAATATTGCTTATAAAAAAATCCTCCTAATCAGGAGGATTTTTTTATAACTTTGTTGCACTTTATTTTTTATATAAAGGACGTTTTTGATATTTCGTATGCAACAAATGATGTGACCGTTCCCCACCAGCCTCACCGAGATAATCGGCATAGAGCTTTTTAATAGACTCATTCTTGTGAGACAGACGGTTTTTAGCTTCAACATCTTCCGTATTCAAACCTTTTGAACGGAGTTTACGAATTTCATCATTAATACCCCAAGGTTTATCAAAGGTAGCTCCCATAACGCGCGGTTGACCACCACCGGCAATACAGCCGCCCGGGCAAGCCATAACTTCAACGAAGTGATATGGTAATTCCGTTCCTTCGGCTTTCGCTTTATTGATGGCTTCCATAACCGGTTCAACATTGCCAACACCATTGACGACAGCGATGCGAACTTTGGTTCCTTTAATATCAATTTCAGCTACCTTAACAGCATCTAATCCTTCTATTGCTTTGAAGTTTAATTCTCCGAGTTCTTCACCTGTGATGTAGAAATAAGCGGTTCTTAAAGCTGCTGTCATCACACCACCTGTTACGCCGAAGATGGTTGCGGCACCGGAGTATTCACCCAACGGATTGTCAGCTTCTTCCTCTTTTAAGGCCTTAAAGTTAATACCAGCGGCTTTAATCATTTTAGCCAATTCACGTGTGGTAATAACTTCATCAATATCTTTGTAACCAGATGAATTCATTGTTTCATCTCGACCGATTTCCCACTTTTTAGCGGTACATGGCATAACTGAAACAACTTTAACCTTAGATGGATCAATACCGGCTTTTTCTGCCCAATATGTCTTAGCAATAGCGCCTACCATTTGGTGTGGAGATTTGCAAGAAGACAAATTCGGAATGTTTTCAGAATGATATTTTTCCAAATAGTCAACCCATGCTGGACAGCAAGAAGTAAACATTGGCAAATTATCATTAGATGTAAAGCGTTTAACAAACTCTGATGCTTCTTCAATAATCGTTAAATCAGCTCCGAAGTTTGTATCAAATACTTTAGAAAATCCTAAGCGACGTAAAGCGGCATAGATTTTTCCGGTTAAATTTGAACCAAAATCGAAACCGAATTCTTCGCCTAAAGCAACACGAACAGCCGGAGCAATTTGAACAACCGTAACGTTTTCTTTATTGCTGAGCAATGCAGAAACTTTTTGTGTATTGTCATAATCTGTAATTGCACCAGTCGGGCAGTGTGCCGCACATTGTCCGCAACGAATACATGGAGAATCACCCAATTTGGTATCATCAGCACCAGTAACTTTGGTCACAAAACCTCGATGTAAATAACTCAAGGCCCAAACGTTTTGAACATTTTGGCAGATATTGACGCAGCGACCGCAAACAATACATTTTGCCGGATCCAAAACAATCGCACCGGATGTATCATCTTTTGGTTCTTGAGAAACCATTTTGATAATTTCGTTTTGATCAATACCCATTTCAGCTGTCATTTCTTGTAATTCACACTGACCACTGCGAGAGCAATTCAAGCAATCATTCGGGTGATTACTCAAAATAAGTTTCAAAACTGTTTTTCTGATTTCTTTAAGGTCTTCGTCATTCGTAATAACTTCCATTCCTTCTGCAACAGGTGTGCAGCAAGAACGGTTAATACGTCCACCAACTTTAACAATACACAACCCGCAACCTGCACTCGGATCAACATCAGGGTGCTTACAAAGAGTTGGAATATTAATTTGCACCTTTCTTGCGGCATCTAAAATGCTTGTTCCGGCTTCGACTTCGACTTCAATATTATCAATTTTTAATTTAACCATCTTGATTACTCCTTATCTTTACCGTCAAGCAGTTTATTTGTATATTCTTCTTCATAGAAACGAAGCGTTGATAAAACCGGATTTGGCGCTGTCTGACCTAAACCGCAAAGTGAAGCTTTCTGCATTGCATAAGCAATTTTTCTCAATTGCTCCAAATCTTTCTTTTTACCGCGACCACGATTAATTTTATCAAGGAGTATCAACATCTGCTTACCACCAATTCGGCATGGTGCGCATTTACCGCAAGATTCATCAACTGTGAAATCCAAATAGAATTTAGCCAATGAAACCATATCAGAAGAGTCATCAATAACAATCATACCACCTGATCCCATAATAGAACCAAGTTTTTTCAACTCTTCATAGCAAACCGGCATATCCATATATTTAGCAGGAATAACACCTCCAGACGGACCACCTGTTTGAACAGCTTTCAAAGTTTTTCCCTGAGGAACACCGCCACCGATTTCATTAACGATTTCGTTAATTGTTGTTCCCATCGGAACTTCAATCAAGCCGGAATGTTCGACTTGTCCTGTTAAGGCGAAAACTTTTGTTCCTTTAGAAGTTTCTGTTCCGAAAGAAGCAAACCAATCAGCGCCCTTCAATAAAATCTTTGAAACGTTTGCCAAGGTTTCAACGTTATTAACGCAAGATGGCTTACCCCACAGACCTTTATTCGTCGGATATGGTGGTCTCGGACGTGGTGTACCGCGAGCGCCTTCAATAGAATGAATTAACGCTGTTTCCTCACCGCAAACGAATGCGCCGGCACCCAAACGAATATCAACATTAAATGAGAAATCCGTACCCATAATATTTTTACCGAGCAACATATTCTTTTTGCAGGCTTGGATAGCTTTCTTTAAGCGTTCAACAGCCAACGGATATTCAGCACGAACATAGAACCAACCTTCTGTTGCACCGATTGCATAAGCAGCAATCATCATACCTTCAATAACGGCATGCGGATCACCTTCCAAAATAGAACGATCCATATAAGCTCCTGGGTCGCCTTCATCACCATTACAAATGATGAATTTTTCATCAATTGTCGGAACTTTAGCAGCTAATTCCCATTTCATACCGGTTGAGAAACCACCGCCACCACGGCCACGCAAACCAGATTTTTTAATTTCATCAACGACTTGTGCCGGGGTCATTGTCTTCAAAGCTTTTTCTAAAGCCAAGTAACCACCGCGAGCCATGTATTCGGTAATATCTTCAGGATCGATATGTCCGGCATTTTTCAAAACAACTTTTTCTTGTTTTGTAAAGAACGGCAAATCAAGAGATAAAACATATGGTTTTAACTCTTCAGCAATAGGCATTTCACCGTTTGTACCGAGAGCCGGAACGACATATTTTTCCATAATAGAGCGAGTTGCTTCTTGATTAAGGCGCTTAAACAAAATGTCTTTTTTACCTTTAATCTCAACCCTAATAAGCGGACCTTGTGCGCAAAGTCCCATACATCCGGTTGCAACAACACGAACTTTATCAGTTAAACCTTTTTCTTCTAAGATGCTATGGATAAGAGCAATTAAATCATCACTTCCGGAAGACTTACAACCGGTAGAATGACAACAATAAATACTACATTCATACTTTTCAATTTCAGCAAGTTTGTTTTTCGCAATTTCATGAATATCAAACTTTTTCATAATTTCAGCCATATCTACCATATTATGCCTCCTCCTTAAATTTTTCACGCCATTCATTTAAGATTCCAGGCACTTGTTCCGGTGTCATACGGCCGTATGTTTTACCATTTACGACGCAAACCGGTGCCAAACCGCAGCAACCGACACAACGTACGCATTGTAAATGGAACAGTCCGTCGGGAGTACTTTCTCCCTCTTTAATTTTCAGTTCGGATTTGAATTTTTCGAGAACCTTGTCATTACCTTTCAGATAGCACGCTGTTCCTGTGCAGACAGAAATAACTGCTTTTCCCGGAGCAACAAGTTTAAAGAAGTTATAAAACGTCAAAACTTCATAAATGCGGGCAAGCGGAATTCCCATTGTTTGAGAAAGATCTGTTGCGTCTTTCCAATCAACATAGCCTTTAGCACCTTGAATTTCGTGCAAAGCCATAATAAGAGATCCGCGTTTCTTGCGCCATTTGTCACCAACTTGGCAACCTAAACAAGGCTCATTATCCATATTCATCTCCTAAAATTAAAGTTTAATTTTCTGTCCGCATTATAGTTTTTTTTTCGGATATTGCAACTTAATTTTGCCAACATTACAAGGTTATTTTAGATGAGAGTCAGGCCCTTGAAAATATCGATTATAGTATTAGTCTTTTGGGGTATATTATTTAGTTTTTAACACTATCTTTCCGGCTGATAAACCGTATGTCCGAGAGCAACATATTCTCTCAAAACATTTTCTCCGGCTTCAACCTCAATATTACCATAAACCGTGATGTTGCGGTTTTTAAATTCATTCAACCAATCCGGCTTAAATCCTTCGTCAAAACCGGTTATGGTTTCAACGCTTTTTGACGGCACACCATAATAAACTTCTCGAATACCTGACCACATAATTCCCCCTAAACACATCATACATGGCTCAGCTGTCACATAAAGGCTTAGGTTATGAGAAGATAAATCGTATGTATCTAAAGCCTTTTCTGCTGCTTTTATCGTATTCATTTCAGCATGATTATGACTGCATTTTTCAGAAACAACACTATTAGCGGCTTTTGCTATTAGATTTCCTTTTTCATCATAAATAGCGGCTAAAAAAGGTCCGGAACCGTTTGCAATATATGTTCTCAAGTCATTTTGCAATTCCAAAATGATTTTTTTAGCCTTATTTAATTTGTTTTGATCTATTTCTTCGTTAGCAATAACTGTATTATTCATCAAAAAAATCCTCAATATGCGGTATGAATGAAATTATAATAATTTTATTTTTAATTTTGTCTTAATTCCTTTTTTAAAACACCTCTTTTATTGACTCTCAAGGTAAATCAGCCTATAAATAGTCAGAAAATAAATTATTATAAAAAAATATATACCGATTATTATGAAGAAATCTTTGATTAAGGTAGCTATATGCTACGACTTCGATGGTACTCTTGCCCCAGGCAATATGCAAGAGTACGGTTTTATGAAAACCTTAAAGACAACACCTAAGAGTTTCTGGAAAAAATCCGATACTCTTTCTGCCACTCAATTTGCCGATAAAAATTTGTGTTACATGTATCTTATGTATGAGGAAGCTAAGGCAAAACATATTTCATTCCGCAAAGAAGATTTGGCAAATTTCGGAAAAGATATTCCGCTTTTTCCCGGTGTTGACACATGGTTCAAACGTATTAACGCTTATGCAAAAAAGAATGGTATTGAATTGCAGCATTTTCTGCTTTCTTCCGGATTAAAGGAGATTGTTGCCGGTTGTCCTATCAGTAAGGAATTTACCAAGATTTATGCCAATTCCTTTATGTATGATGCAAACGGGGTTCCTTTTTGGCCGGCACAAATTGTGAATTACACGACTAAGACACAATATCTTTACCGTATCAACAAAGGATGTCTCGATGAGTTAGATATCTCCGTGAATGAAAAGATGCCTCATGAGCAAAGAGCTATTCCGTTTGAGCAAATGCTTTATATCGGTGACGGTTTAACAGACGTACCTTGTATGGCAACTCTTCGTAACTCCAACGGATGCGCTATTGCTGTTTATCGTCCGCATACCAAGCAAGGTAGTCGATATGCCGAAAAGCTTCTGGCTCAAGAGCGTGTCAATAACATCGCTCCGGCTGATTACTCAGAAGGAAGCAAGATGGATGAGATTATCAAAGCTTGGTTACGCAAAATCAAAGCCGAACACGATTTAAGAGCTTAACACAAAAAAAACCGCTGATTTCTCAGCGGTTTTTTTTATTTTTTCAGGTCTCTTAGAAATTATATTTCAATTGTAACATACCTGTATGATTTTCGAAATTATCACGATATCCGTATTCATACTCAGCAGATAAGCTCCAATCTCCCATATTTATTTCTGCACCGACACCAGCTTCAATACCAAAGCGATCTAAAGCTTCGCCGTTGATATTATATGCACTGTTGCCGAGGACGACTGATGCGTCAGCTCCGTCGTTAGCCAAATCATATGTAACGCCGAAGTGAGCTTTTGGTGTCCACTTGTAACCAAAGGTTTCTACGTCTTTTTGGAAGTTAACACCCAATGTTGCCGTCAAGATATCAATATCATCCGTACGAACAACTTGACCTAAACTATCCATATAGTTCTCAACAGTCAGGTGAGTATAACGTAAACCAGCTTCCGGAGTGAAACCATTCGGTAAGTCATAGCCGACATATGTTCTAAAACCATAGTTCTTGACATCATAATCAGCAGTCTTTACGAAACCGAGAACATGTGATTTCTCTTCGTAATCAGACAAACCATAGTTGACCATACCACGGACGAACCATGAAGACGGTTGATATTTTCCATAAGCAAAGATGTTATGGCCTGTAATATCAATATCTCTGTTCAGAGAGTCTGCATCGGTTGTGTTGTAAGAATAACCAACACCAACTGTTGTATTCTCATCAACTTGTCCATCCAAACCGAAAGCGATACCTTTTGTTTTACCAGTAAAGCCTGGAGTGCTACGATCGCTGTCTTGTTCAGCGTGGCTATAGAAGGTCTTGACCCAAGCGCCTTGACGTTCAAAGACATCACCAGAGTTCATACCTTGAGACTTCAGACGATCTGTAACTTGTTCGTTGATCAAGTTGCTGACTTCTAAGGCTACACTTTGATACAGTGCAGAATCTGTCGGAGCGAGATTTGTCAATGCATTGACATAAGCGCCCGGATTATTCTTAGAAATCTTGTTCAAAGTCTTTTGAATGTCTCTAGCCAAGCTACCGTCAGGTAAGTTGGTTGCATTATCCCAACCGGTTGCGGTTGCAACGTTGTTAGCGCTACCGATTGCGGCGTTGCTGACATCAGCGTAAGAATTCTTGTTAACGATGACAATTGAACCATTCGGATTGACTGTAACCTCGTAGTCTCCGCTGACTTCAATTTGATCGCCTGTGAATCCACCAGTACCTGCTACGTCAACCACATCTAAGCTACCACTATGACTGTGTTGATCTTCTAACAAGCCATCAGCAATATCCAGTTTTAATTTACTGTCTGAGTCGGTTGTGAGATTACCGTTTACATTTAATTGACCACCAGTATAGGTACTAGAACCATTGGCTAAATCTGTGATTTTTACACCAACAGAACCAGTAGCACCAACTGTTGTATTACCTGTCGTTACGTTATCATTCGTGCCGACATCTAATGTACCGTTGATGGTTGTATCACCTAAAGTAACAGCTTTATCTCCGGCAGTTAATGTCTTTCCGGCTTCAATTGTGGTTGCACTGGTACTTACAACATCAGCTGTTGTTGCGATTGCAACATCACCATTGATATCCAAATTACCACCCGTTACATTTTGGTTAAGATCACCACCAGTTAATTCCAATGTACCAGCATTAGCAATGCTACCATCTTTATCCGTAATTGTATCGGCAGCTGTGGTTAATTTACCACCGGCAGCAACTGCAATATTATTACCTGTAATGCTAGCACCATTTTCAACAGCGCCAGAAATTGTGGTTGTACCTGTACCTGTTACAGCACCAACAACTGTGCCATCTGTTAAGGTTAAAGCACCATCATTTGCAATTGTACCTGTCACACCTGTTTGAGGATCATCTACATTATCAACACCTGCAGTTGTGAACGTTGCACCGGCATTGTTTGTTACATTACCAGCAATCTTACCTGCGTTGGTAGCTGTTGCACCGGCATTGTTTGTTACATTACCTGTGATATCACCATTGTTGGTAACCGTACCATCGTTTGTAACATTACCAGTAATTGTCTTGTTTGCATTGTTTGTTAATGCTGCATTATCGCTAACCGTTACATTTGTGTCTGTTGTTGCAGAACCAATTGTACCGTTGTTGGTAAATGCGGCAGCATTTGTACCATCACCAACTGTTACAGATGCGGCAGAAATTGTACCAGCATTGCTCATAGCTGCACCGAGTAATGTTAAATCACCAGCGCCGGTAATTGTACCAGTATTTGCCAATGTGGTATTAACTGTTACATCGTCATCAGCATCTAAGGTTATATCATCAGCGACTGTGAGAGCATCAACAGTTGTTGTTCCGTTTAATGTTGTATCACCTGTAACACGCAATGCACCGTATGTGGTCGTTGTTGGATCCAGAGGATCAACAGTATAGCCATTAATATTTGCATCTAACTCACCACCGGTTAAGGTTAATTCAGCATCATACTTAATATTGATATCATCGCCTGTGAGTTTATCAGCATTTGCTGTTAAGCTACCGGCTGTGATATCGATATCTTGAGCGATTGAACCAGTTGTATTATTAACTGTAACGGCTCCGGTAACTTCTGTTGCACCGTCACCGCTTACAGCTTTTGCTAGTTCACCTGCTTGTAAGATTAACTTACCGTCATTGTCTACTGCAGCTCCTACATTTGATGCTCCAATTGTTAATTGAGATGCTACTGAAGGATCAGCTGTGGTTGCTGCTTTTACTGTAATACCTGCAGTATTTGAGATTGCAGCAGTTGAAGAGACTGTACCATCAATAACTGTTGAACCATCACCACTTACAGCTGAAGCAAGTGTTCCACCTGTCAGGCTTAAAGTACCGTCGTTATCGATACCAGTTGCAATGATTAAATTAGAAGCATTAGCTGTAACAGTCGTTGCATGTTCGCCATCACTCGGAGCAGCAATTGTTAAGCTGTTTTGAGTGAAAGTATCATTGATTGCAACTGTGCTGTCTGCAAGAACGGTAGCACCACCAACACCGGAAACTTTGCCGTTGATTGTGGTTGTACCACCAAGATTCAAATTGCCAGCATTAGCAAGATCAGCAGCAAATGTTGTGTTGTTGAGTGTTAATGTTTTACCATCACCAACTGTCAAGTCACCAGCAGCTGTTGTATTGCCACCTGTGATAGACAATGATGTTCCGGCTAATACACTATTAGCAGCGACAACTTCATCAGCACCCATTGTGTATGCTTTGGTTGCTAATGTTGAATTTATTGCGTTTGCTAAATCTGAGTGACCACCGGTAATAATACCTGTCGTATTATCATAAGATAACAACAAGTTTCCAATACTTGCCGTTGGAATATCTGTACCGGCTGTAATCGTTGTTTTTGACAGAGAAACATTTGCTTTAGCTGAATCGTCAGCAACTTGGAATGTAAACTCTGTTTTTACAGGTTCGGTTGTGATATGAATATTGCTAATATCAATTGTATTTGTGCCTGTTACTGCTTTACCAGCTGCAATACTGATGACATCGGCTTGACCAACAGCAGGATCACCTGTACTTGTTAAAGCAGCATCAATAGCAACATTCAAATTACCGGCTGTTGTATTAACATCACCCAAAGTAACTGTTTCATAAGCATTATCTACAACGCTTAATGTACCGCCGTTAGCAACAAGACCTGTACCAAGTGTAGAAAGATCGATAGCACCGCTATCAGCCAAAGCCGTAACATCAAATTTACCACTGGTTAATTTAACAGAGTTATCTGTAATTGTCTTATTTGCAGAGACAGCAACATCGCCTGCAATTTCAACAATACCACCGCCGGCTGTTACTTTAGCAATATCTCTCTGAATTGTACCACCTGTAAATGTTACAGTACCGTCATTCTTGAAGTAATTGCTTGCAGAAGTAATATTGCTTGCATTTGATGTTAAAGTAGCACCTGCGTAGTTTTCAATACCACCTGTGATAGTACCATTATTTACAACAGCACCGCCGTTATCTATATGCTTAATAGTTGCACCTTCTGCATTGTTAACAGTACCGTTTGCATTATTTACAACATAGAAGATGTCACCGTTGGCATTGTTATTTAATGTCGCATTTGCATTGTTGGTAACACCTGCGGCATAATCAGCTACCGTTCCTAATCTTGTACCCTGTTGACCTGCGTTATTAAAAGTACCAAAGTTGCCTACTGCACCTAATGATTTATTATTGTTTGTATATGTACCACCTGTTTGGTTAATAAATTGACCATTGATAGTACCAGTAGCGGCGTTTGTGAAAGTACCTGCAACGCCTGTAGCACCTGCTTTGTTTGTAATATTACCATTAATTGTACCTGCGTTTGTAAAGACGCCTGTATTAGCAGTACCGTCAAATGTATTTTCAATACCCGTAGCATTGATTGTTGCACCTGCAGCATTGGTGAAGTTGCCCCAAGTACCGAGTTCGGCAACATTGATGGTACCAGAGTTTGTTGCAGTTGCGTGTGTACCGACTGTTAATGAGTAATCGTCTGTTGCAATATCAGCAGGATCAGCTGAACCGATAACGCCTGTTGCATTGTTTGTTAATGTGGATTGGTTATTAACAACAACATCGGCAGCAATAGCCGCACTGTTGGCTAAATTACCAGCAACGACAGTAAGACCATCATCTGTTCCAACATTAACGGTACCTTGTGCAATACTCTTATCATTGGTTACAAAGCCTGTGATATTTGTAGTACCTGTACCTGTCATAGCACTTGTGAGAGCTTTAGCTGTACCTGCACCAGCTCCACCGGCAAGATTCAATGTACCGGCGTTAGCGATACCATCAGCATCTGTAACTGTATCAGCAGCAGTATTTAATGTAGCATTAGCCGAAATAACGATATCACTGCCTGTAATTGTTCCGCTGTTGGTTAATTTAGCAGCATCAACACCGTTACCGATAGTAGTTGTACCTGTACCACTGATTGTTCCGGCGTTTGTCATATCTGCACCGAGGAGAGTTACATTACCTGTACCATTGATTGTACCAGCGTTGGTACCACCTTGAACAGTCAGATCAGCATTAGCTGTAAATGTTTTACCTGCCGCTGTATTCAACGTATCGATTGTTGAAACACCGGTTGTTGTGAAAGTACCATCATTTAAGGTTAAGGCATTTGCATCAACTGTGGTTGCGGAAACAGCACCACCGCCAACCGTGATTGCATCAACACCGGCAACATCACCGAGAGCAACATTTCCGGTTGTTGTTGCGTTAACATTGATATCATAGTATTGACCGCCAATACCAGAACCTAAAGTGATTGATTTTCCGTCTGCGGCATTAAGAGCTAAAGTTACATCAGCACCGTCAGCACCTTGCATGTAGATATCGTTAGCATTACCACCTGCAGTGTTTCCTGTGAATGAAACATTAGCACCAGTTGCATTGATTGTTGCAGCGGCTGTTGAGTAGATAGCACCACCTAAGCCTGTTGCCGTATTTGTATCAAAGTTTGCATCAGTAACAGTTAATGCACCTGCGTTGTAGATTGCACCACCGTTACCAGCTACTGCTGAGTTAGATGTAAATGCACCACCGGTAATTGACGTATTTGCATTTGCACCTGCATAGATACCGGCACCAGCATCAGCCTTGTTGTTAGTAACTGTGTTATTTGTTAGTGTTACGCTTCCGCCGGCTGATGCATCAATAGCACCACCATTATAACCTGTTCTATCTGTATTTTGGAAGGTATCGCCATCCGTTGTAACAACAGCAGTAGGATCATCAAGAACAATTACGCCACCATTATAAACCGTCGGGTCTGAGATTAATTTACCATTTGCTCCAACGTGAATAACACTATGATCAAAAGTTGTGTCCTTAACAGTTGTCGTACCGTTGATATTCATATTGACACCGATATTTGATTCATTGATATTGACCGTACCACCGGCATCATTACTCAAAGAGCCGCCATCACCCGCAATTTTTGTATTATCAATTGTTAAGGTAGAATTACCATCTACACCTAATTCTGCGGTAAGGGTAACGCCTTTGTCTAATGCTCCTGTACCATCACCATTGATTGTAAAGTTTGCTTTTTCTACTTTTACATCACTATCAACCGTATCATTATTCGTCAAATTATAAGTGACTGTTTGAGTTGTTCCTGGAACTGTGTCATCAACAGCCTGTTCCAAACCGCCTGCTCCGGTTTGTTGTGTAATTGTAATATTACCATCACCTGCACTTGCAGAACCTGTAACTTTATATTTTTTATCTGTTGTATAAGCGGTAGTATTTTCTGCAACAACAATCGTTGCACCTGCGGCAACTGTCAATGATCCACCGGCGCCATCGCTGGTGATGTTAACACCATCAATATTTATACTACCACTACCGGCAAAAGTATCAATTGTTCCTGTACCAGTTAAGTCAGCATCGAGTTTAACTTTTGCACCATCGGCAAGAGTGATTTTGTCTGAGTAGTTATTGATGGTTTTATCAATTGTATTAGCAATTGCGCCACTAGCAACAGTAACCGTTGAACCGGCGAGGTTAGAACCGTCGGCTTCACCATTGGACAAGTGCAATTCACCGCCTTTAACAGCCACAGTTTGATTCTTGATTGTAGAAGCTTCAACCGTACCAGCACCTGTGATGTTAACTTTATTTTGTGCTACCATACTAGCAAGACCATCGATACCACCTTCAAGAGCAATTGTTTTACCCGATGCAGCATTTAGATTGATTGTACTCTTGTAGTTCGTAATATCGTTGGCATTACCATTTGCAGTGTTGCTACTGAAAGCTACATCACTGTTTACAGCATTAATATTTACTGTACCGCCATAAGTAAAGATAGCGCCACCTTCATCACCTGCTGTGTTATCTGTAAATGATGCATCTGTTAAATTAACAGTACCGCCGTTAAAGATAGCGCCACCATACATAGCTTCGTTACCAGTAAATGTTGCACCATTTTCAAATGTTGTTTCGTTTGCATTATAAAGCGCACCACCTGATGTTTGACCATCACCAATAGCTTTGTTATTCGTAAATGTTGCTAAATCCTTAAATACCATAGTGCCGTCTGCATTTGATATAGCACCACCTTGGCCACCATTAGCGCCGTTTGTATCTTCTGCTATGTTTGAATCAAAAGTTACAGTGTCATTAAATGTAAATTTACCCCAAGAAGAATTATAGATTGCACCACCTTCTGCCGAATAACCTATTGCCGAATTACCTTTAAATGTGGTATCTCCATTTACTATAACATCAGCATCGTTCAATGTACTATGAATAGCACCACCAAGTGCACTATAACCTCCGTCAGCTGAACTTTGTGCTTTGTTATAATAGAAGTTCGTATTGTTTAATGTTAGTTCTGCGTTATATCCATTGCCACTATCATTTGATATTGCACCACCCTGCATAGCAATATTACCTTTAGTGTTATCGTTTGCATCACCAAAAGTAGAATTAGAAATAGTCAATATACCATATTTATCTAAATATTCTACATCACCTGCGTTATAAATCGCACCACCTTGTGAAGGATAGGATGTGCTTGTTGTCCTATTTCCTGTAAATGTAGCCCCATCGATTGACGTTGTACCATAGTTGAATATAGCACCACCTCTTGAAGCCGTGGTGTTACCATCAAATGTTGAAGAACCAATATTCATTGTACCTTGGTTATAAACAGCACCACCATTTCCTTCTGTTGTTGCATTTGAAATTGTCGCACTGGTTGTCGGGTTGATTGTCAATTCAGCACCGGCATTAACAACGACACGAGAACCATCAAATGTCATTGTATCAGCATTTAAGGCTGACTTACCATCTGAATCAATGCTTGCAGCATTCGTATAAAAACGTACTTCAGGAGATAACCCTGCTGTTAATAAATCAGCGCCTTTTTTGGCAAATGTTAAATTTGAACTGCTGACGTTAATTGTATTTGCATTAACGGTTGCACCATCAATAACCATATTTGAATTAGTAATGGTCATTGAACCTGCAGCTTTACTATCATCGCGATTGGCGAAAGCAACAACACCCGGAGCTGTATATTGCGCATTGTCTGCACCAATAACACCGGCAACACCGGCAACGATTTCACTCTGAGTATTACCGAAATCAACATGTGCTAAATTTGCCAAGTCGACATCATCACCATTCAATTGATAATTATAGATCAAATGATCGGCATCTGTTAATTCACGCAAAGTCAACTCAACAGGTCCGACATACGCTTTACTACCGCTTAATCCAAAAGAGCGACCTTCCAGCTGATATTGCGGGAAGGTGTTCAGATATTTGCCATCTGTCCATGCTCCACGGCGACCACCGAATGCCGTATTATCCATATATTCTTGGCCTGCGATTGAAACGTCACCAAACTGAAACGCTGTTGTTTCAGTATTGATATAATCGATATAATCAGCCCAAGACGGTGATGCAGCGACAACACCTGTCAAAATTAAGGCATTTAAAAAAGCGCACTTCTTCAGTACGCTTCTATACATCTTGGTTAATTGAGTGATAGCAGTTCTTGTATAACGCATATCAGAAAATCCTCCATTTTATAGGTTAAAAAATTATAGATGCCTAAAGTTTTAATCACTTTTTTTCAGCGAGTCAAGGCTTATTGACTCTCGCTTTTCGCGCAAAAAAATTTTTATTTTGAGGGAATCGCTACTTTTATTTGCGATTGCGATTTTTCTTTTATTTTTTTGCGAGTCAGAGAATCGTCATCTTTTCTCACTTTCTTATTTTGCGATGTTTTTAAAGCATCTTTTTTTCGAGTCCGATTACTCTTTGTTTTTCTAATATAGTTATTCACAGATGTTTTTTTAGAAGGCGCTTATAAATTTTTTTTCTTAATAAAGAATCGTGAATATAAGCAAGAATCGATATTGTGTTTTTTGGGAATCGAAAAAGAGAATTAAAAGCCGAAGCCCCCTTGACCAAACCTGACGGTTTGGAGGGGTGACTGTATTAGATGTTTATATATATTATTGTAATTTCGTTCTAATCTTTTCTAACTGAGCAATTCGATCCGCTGTGCTCGGATGCGTACTGAATAAACTTGAAAAATTACTTTTCATCCCGCCAAACGGATTGACAATAAACAAATGCGCCGTTTGCGAACTTGCTTTTCGGAGAGGAAGGTGTCCGGCATAATTTTCTAATTTAGAAAGCGCCGACATTAGCCATTCAGGATGGTTGGTTAAATATGCTGCACCCTCGTCCGCTTTATATTCTCGCGTACGCGAAATCGCCATTTGAATAACCGTGGCTGCTAACGGCATCAATACAACGCCTATTAATAATGCTAAGCCGTTCTTTTGATTTTGAGAGCGATTATTTACCGTTCCGCGTCTTGCCGTATTGGCTAAAAACGAAATCGCGCCCGCCCATGTGGCCGCTATCGATCCGATTAAAATATCATAGTGTTTAACGTGACTCATCTCGTGAGCGAGAACACCTTCAACCTCTTCCGGTGTCATCAGTTCCAACAAGCCTTGCGTTGCCGCAACTGCTGCGTGTTTTGGATTTCTCCCCGTAGCAAAAGCATTCGGACTTTGCTCCGGAATAATATAAACTTTCGGCATCGGCAGCCCAGCTTTTTGTGACAGACGTTGGACTATTCCATAAAGTTCAGGGGACTGACTTTCATTAACCTCTGTTGCGCGATACTGTTTGAGAACTAATGTATCGCTGAAAAAATATCCGATAAAATTGATACCTAATGCCGCTAAAAATGCAACTTTCATTCCCTCGTAACCGGCAAGCATATCTCCGAGCCACATAAAAATTGCAATCAGTCCGAACATTAATATAAAAGTCTTTCCCATTTCAGTCTTCCTTAGGTTTGCTATTGTGGCGCTATTTTATGATGATTTGAAACTAAGGTCAATAAAAGAGTCTGGATATTGCTACCCAGACTCCCCGACTGCTGAATAATAAAAGCTGAATTATTTCCTTTACTCAACTTTTATTAGAATTATATTAGAATACTCTAATATAAATTGCAATATATTTTTAAATATAAATATAGTCACAGAGACTATATCAATATAATAGACAAAACATTACTTTTTTATTGACTCTTTATTTCCTGTGTGACATATTCTTACAAAATTTTTAAGGACAAAAACATGACAAAAATAAAATACGGCCCATTTGATATTGATAGTACAATACTTTACGATTACATCAGAGCTATTCGCTACAACAGAAAATATATTAACAAGCCTGAGATGCAAAATGAGCATGCTGAAGGCGTTGTAGAATCTTTAATATTTTCTATTGCTGATAATGACGTGGATTTTGATAATTCGACAACCGATGCCTTTGATGCATTAAAAGAGCTCATTGAAGCAGCTGGATATGATGCACAAGGACACTACTCCGAACAAGCACACCAAGCTTATCTCCATATCTACGAAAAACAAGGGCTTAATCCTTCCGATGCAAAGTTAGAAGATATTGAACTTAAAACTCCTTGGCAGCAAAAAATGCTGAAAATTAA